>DOEX01000240.1 GCA_003532515.1 Anaerolineaceae bacterium
TTTTCAGGCTTTCGATCGTTTCTTTCTTTTCTGTGTCATTAACACCAAAAAGAACCCGATCAAAAATGCCAATCCAATCACCAAAATAAACGCATCGCGCCAAAATTCAAACGGAAAAAGGCGGATAAGCGTCGACGATTGCGAAAATGTCCAGGTACCATCCTGGAACAAAAGCCGGTGAAAATACTCAAACAATTTGTCAAAACTCACTGCCAGAAATACCAGCAGGGCACCCAACAGTCCAATTGTTAACCACCCACCAGCGTTGAGCACTTTACGGATACTCTCCCACTGTCGCATGATCACAAACCAAATAAAAATCGCGATGCTCAATCCTCCCAATACGTACCAGACTGTTGATGCAGTCGTTACCACCAACTTGACATCCTCCATATGTGAAAGTTCATCAGGCATGAACATCTTCTGACCGGTCTCATCCTGCAGGTTGCCCAGGTATTCAATACCTTGATCATTTGTCAAGTAGCTGACTGCATAATCTGACCATTTAGTTCTATCTTGAATAGTGAATCCGTACAGATCCTGCGGGAATCCTGAGCGCTTGTATTCCAAGGCAGGAAACGCTGGCGTCATCACCAACCTAACACCTGCCATTAGCAGGATGAAAGGGATAAAAATTGCCAAAACTACGACCAAAATCTTGTTAATTTTCATAAAAGGACCTCATACTCAATTCAAATTTCCCGCACTCGCCGTGTCACTTGCCCAAAGCAGGTTCAACCATTCAGAAATCTTATACTATAGTGAAATTGCGTTTTTCTTTAAGTTATTATAAATCAAGAGAGCGAATGAAATATACAAACCCCTCTACCATTATTCAGGGAGGTGGCAGGAAATAGCTCATTGTACATTACTTAGCATACCCTATCTTGCCTGAAAGCTGAAAGTGAAGGTAAAAATGAATGATAAACACCAAAACGACCACGAAGAATCTGAATCGATCCCGGAACCACATTCTCACCACGAAAATCATCCTGCTACCAGCGATTCCGAGCATTCAGAACATTTCAAGCATCTTGAAGCTCACGCACAACACGAACACCATGAGGAATCTCAAGAAGCTCACCGAGATGCTGTAGGCGAAGAACACACACATCACAATCATCCGCCCCAAGAATCGAAGGATCACAGCAAAGAACACCAAAGCAACAAAGATCACGAGGATATGGATCATGATAGCCATAGCAAGCACGACATCGGACACAGCTCACACCATGAAGCCATGATTGAAGATTTTAGAAAACGCTTTTGGGTCGTCTTAATCCTCAGCATCCCGATCATCATCCTCTCCGAAATGGTTCAGATGCTTTTCGGCTACACTCTGTCTTTCCCTGGCTCAAAAATCCTCCTCTTCTTGCTTTCCAGCATCGTCTTTTTCTATGGAGGATTGCCCTTTTTCAAAGGCGCCAAGGACGAATTTGCAGCACGCAAGCCCGGAATGATGATGTTGATCACCCTTGCGATTACAACCTCGTACATCTACAGTACACTGACAACCTTCTTTATCCAAGGTTCAGAGTTCTACTTCGAACTTTCCACATTGATCCTGATCATGCTCCTTGGTCATTGGATCGAGATGCGCTCTCAACTGGGAGCTTCCAGGGCGTTGGAAGAGCTGGTCAGGCTCATGCCTGATACCGCCCACAGGCTGGACAAATCTGGCAACATCAGCGATGTCAGCATGCAGGAGTTGGTGCTTGGTGATCTGATTTTGGTTAAACCAGGCGAAAAGGTCCCCACCGATGGCAAGATTGTCGAAGGAGAATCTGCTGTCAACGAAGCTATGCTCACCGGTGAGTCGGTACCTGTGGACAAGAAACCAGGCATGCAGGTGATTGGTGGGTCAGTCAATGGCAATGGCGTTCTCACCGTGGAAGTTGAGCGGCTTGGTGATGAAACCTACCTTGCTCAGGTTATCAAGACTGTCCAGGAAGCTCAAGCGCAAAAGTCCCGCACACAGGGATTGGCTGATAAAGCTGCTGGCTGGCTATTTTACATTGCCTTAGCCGCTGGGGCGATCACGTTCATTTACTGGATCATTGACGGTGAAATCAATTTTGCCCTTGAACGCATGGTCACTGTGCTGGTCATTGCCTGCCCCCATGCATTGGGTCTGGCGGTTCCGCTTGTCAACGCAGTGTCCACATCCATCGCCGCGCGCAACGGGCTGCTCATTCGCAACCGTAACCAGTTTGAAGAAGGACGAGATGTCGATATGATTGTCTTCGACAAGACCGGGACGCTCACAAAGGGTGAGTTCGGTGTTACCGATCTCATCCCCAGCGAAAGCATTAGTGAAGAGGAGCTGCTGATCATCGCCAGCTCACTCGAATCTCAGTCTGAGCATCCCATCGCTGTCGGCATCACCAGGTTAGCCCAGGAACGCAACCTGCCCCTCGAAAAGGTCACAAATTACGAAAACCTAACCGGAGCAGGTCTGAAAGCCGATCTCAGAGGAAAAACCCACTTCATTGTCAGCCCGGGTGAGGTTGACCGGCGCAATATCACTTATGACAAAACCTCTTTCGAAGAGGTTTCTTCTGAAGGCAAGACAGTTGTCTTTGTCCTGGAAGAAAACCGCCTGCTCGGCCTGATCACGGTGATGGACGTCATCAGGGAAACCTCAAAGGAGATTATCGCTGAGTTAAAGGAACTCGGAATTGAATCCGTGATGATGACTGGAGACAACGACAAGGTCGCCAATTATATTGGCAAACAACTAGAGCTCTCCAGAGTTTACAGCCAGGTTTTGCCGGATCAAAAATCATCCAAGGTCAAGCAACTGCAGGAAAATGGCACAAAGAAAGTTGCTATGGTTGGTGACGGTGTCAACGATGCTCCGGCTCTTGCTACCGCCGACCTGGGTATTGCCATTGGTGCGGGCACGAATGTGGCAATGGAAACTGCTGATGTCATTTTGGTAAATTCTGATCCCAAAGACGTGCTGAGCATCATCAAGCTCTCCAAAGCAACCTACCGAAAGACAATTGAGAATCTACTTTGGGCAGCTGGATATAACATCATAGCCATCCCCCTTGCAGCTGGAATCCTGGCTTCCCGTGGATTCGTCATCACCCCTGCCATCGGTGCCGCAGTTATGTCCCTCAGCACCATCATTGTTGCTATCAATGCGCAATTGTTAAAAATAGAGTGAGCAGGGTAACGACCCTGCTCTCTATTTGCCTTTAATTACTCTCTTGTGAGGGAAGTTTGAGGATCAAAGAGTAAAACTATACCAAACTCCTAACCGGAAGCATTTCGATGTAGCCCCGCCAGCCTTGCGGTTCGAGTTGCATGCGGGGGGCTAACTCGGGTGCGTACTGATAGCCGTAGACCTCCGGGTTGAACGAACCGATGCGCTGCATACAAATCCCTACTGCCTCCTCAAAATTCGCATCATCATAGGGCTCACCCTGGAATATGATCATCTTGCATGCTGGCAAATCGATCACGTCAAAACCTTCAGGTACCGTACCCCTATAATCCGAGGCAACTTCCACTCCGTGGGCGTAAATACCCGTTCCTTCAGGTCGCATATTCTCTGGAAGCCACACCCCTGCCGGTTCGTAAAGAGCTTCCTTTATTTCTGTCAGCACATCCCATGCATCGGATGAGTCATTGTTCTTTCCACACCCAATCTCCGTGGCGTAGGCAAAGTAGTCGCCAGCTGCCTTGCTGCGCCTGAGAATCAGTTTCCTGGCTGGTCGTTCAATTATTTGGGTAAAAATCACTGCTGTATCTTTCATTTTCGTTTCCTCCGGGTTCAAATTGGATCGATCGAGATAGCTGTAGGGTATCAGCCATCCTTCAGGTGTAGGGAAGGTGGCATACTTTTTTGGGGAAAGGCCAAATCCATTACTGAAAGCACGCGTAAAGCCCTCGTGGCTGTCAAAAACAAAATCGAAGGCAACGTCAGTCACCCTGCACTTCCCAGCCCTCAGAGCGTAAGCAGAGGCGGTCAGTCTTTCTTTACGAATGAATTCAAATGGAGAAAGACCTGTCGCTGCTTTGAATAGTCTGGTTGCGTGGTATTGGGAATATCCTGCAGCCTTTGCTACATCCACGGCTGTCATTCTTTCGTGAAGATGTTGATGAATGTACTTTTTCATCCGCTCAATGGCAGCTCTTAATTCTATATTGGTCTCATTCATGAATTTTTTATCCTGACCCGAATTATACAGGGGCAGCACAAAATTTCTTGACTTCAAATGCTGTTTTTTATGCCGTAGGATGGTGTGAATAACCAATCGGATTTCCTAGATACTGTAACAATTGGTAAAATACCTCACTAAATGAGCAGTATCTGAAAATCTGGGAGGTTTAATGGCTTACGATGTCATTATTATTGGTGGAGGCTTGGCAGGACTCACAGCGGCAAGCCTTCTTGCGAAACGGCAACTAAAAGTTGCCGTGATTGAAAAAAGTTACAATCCAGCTGGGTCTTGCGGTGTTTTTAAGCGAGGGCCTGTGACTTTTGATAACGGTGCAGCGATGCTTTACGGCTTTGGTCCAAGTGGGTTTAATGCCCATCGCTTTGTTTTTAACTGCCTTGAAGAACCAATTGATGTCATTCAGCATGATCTCCTTTATACTGTCGTTTTTAAAGGTCAGCGGATTCCGTTTTGGTTGGATGTGAACAAATTTGCTGACGAACTTTCCAAGATCTTTCCATCGGAAGCGGAAAACATTCACCACTTCTACCGCGATATGTCCACCTTGTACCGGCATATCATGGTAGAGACACCCAATTACACCACCCCAGATGAAACCGACCCTAAAACTGGTTTGAAAAGCCTCTTGAAGCATCCGGTTTCTTATGCAAAATTCCTGGGTTATCTGAACAAAAGCGCTAAAAGCCTTCTGGAAAAGTATTTTTCTGACCCTGAGATTTTCAATTTTTTTGACAAACTCACTTCCACCTATTGCTATGCGACCGTAGAAGAAGCTCCGGCAATTCTGGCAGCAGTGATGTTCGTGGATAATCACGTAGGTGGAAGCTATTATCCCGCAGGCTCCACTCTTTTTCTACCCGGTAAACTTGAGAAAGTCGTCGAGGAAAATGGTGGAGAGATGCTGCTTGGTCGCGAAGTAACCTCCATTTTGTTCGAAAATGGAAAACCGAGCGGCGTAAAGCTGGATGACGGTAGTCAGCTTTATGCTCCTGATCTGGTGTATGCCGGTACTGTCTGGAATCTGTACGATAAGCTTATTGACCCAATCCATACCACTGTGTCTCGCCGTAACTGGGCACAGAACATGATCCCCACCTACCCCAGTGTCGTGCTTTATTCCGTTGTTGATCGAAATATTATCCCTTTAGACACTCAACCGATCGAGATGTTGGTAGGCAACCCGGACCAGCTGGACGAGAGCGAGGTTACTGCCTACATTCTCAGTATTGACGACCGAACGCTCTGCGCAGAAGACGAACACACCGTACTCGCCATTGGACCAACTTTTGAAAACTGGGATCAATCCGATCCTGATACTTACCACCAGATGAAGAAAAACGAACAAGCCCGGTTGATCTCAGTTTTAGAAAAAAGATTTCCAGGCTTCTCCACAGCTTTACGGTATGCAGAAGTTGCCACACCCAGGACCATAGAAAGATACACCATGAAAAATGGCGGTGCTGTGGCTGGACCAAAACAGATGTTGGGGCAGCATATGTTTAAGCGGTTGCATACCAGGAGCGAATGGGATAACCTCTTCTGCTGCGGCGAATCGACCGTTATGGGCACCGGAACGCCGACGGTTACCACTTCCGGTCTGTCAGCCGCCAATGCCATCCTGAAAAAGCTTGGCAGGCAGCCCTACGTGTTTCAGCCAGGCATGCAGAATTACGTCAACATCGTAGAAAAACCTTTCACAAACGACATGCTCTATCACTCCTACCCTGAAAAAGAACAGAAGATCATGCGTCTGGCAAAACAATGCCGCTTCTGTGAACAGCCATCTTGCACAAGGAACGCGGCAACCGATGTGCGCGGGATCATGCGGCGAGTGACGGGTGGCAATTTGGTTGGCGCAAAAAAAGCCTGGCTCAAAGCTCCGGTGAGCTTAGATACGCTTGAGGTCTTTGAGAACAATTGTATTTGCGCGGTTGAAGAAGGTGAAAGTGTCGCCATAAAAGAGGTGGTATCTTACCTTTGTGAGGAGTTGCAATAATTGATTATTATTTCATCCTCCTCATTAGGAAAAATTTTGACCTACCTGCCCAGCGTTCTCGGCTTGTCTATTCCCCGAGACTTGGCATTTCCACTAATTCTGAGAACCATGGGAAGGTAGAGTGTGACTGCAGAGGAGATTTATTCAGTTTTCATTGTTTGCATCGGGCTGGTACTCAACCTGGTTCTTTTTCGCCATTTCCCTCTGTTGCCAGCCAATGATAAAACGAAAAATGGACGAACTGTGTCCGTCATCATTCCAGCCAGAAATGAAGAGGAAAACCTCAAGCGCTTGCTAGGCGACTTGCAGGCTCAAACGCTTCAACCTCATGAAGTAATCTGTGTCGATGACAACTCCAAGGATGATTCTGCCAGAATCATTGGATCTTTTGACGTATCCCTTATTTCCTTGCGCGACAAACCAGAAAGCTGGACTGGAAAAAACTGGGCGTGTCATAATGGGGCAATTAAGGCGACCGGTGAACTTCTTCTTTTCCTCGATGCAGATGTTCGATTAGGTCCCGATGGGCTTGCTCGTTTGCTCCAGGCATACCGCGAGAACAATTGCACAATTTCGGTCCAGCCCTACCACGACACCAAAGAGCTCTACGAACAGCCCAGTCTGATTTTCAACCTGACCCAGCTTGCCGCAAATGGAACCACCTTGCCCTGGAATTCCAAATTGGGTTTACACGGACCTGTCATTCTAATCTCCAAAGCAGATTATGAGGCAATTGGCGGGCATGAAAGCGTTCGGGATATTGTGGTGGAGGATCTGGCATTAGGGCAAAAATTGAAAGAACTCGGGTTGTCATTCAAGTTATATATCGGCGACCCACAAGTCTCTTATCGTATGTACTCAAACGGTTTTCGAAGTCTGTTTCAAGGTTGGGTCAAGAATTTTGCAACAGGTGCAGCAAACACCTCACTGTTATTGTTTGTTCTCATTTTTTTCTGGATTGGCTCAATTACGAACAGCCCTCGCTATCTCATCCAGTATGCTATCGGCGGTAACTCAACTATGGTGTTTACCCACGGAATACTTTACCTGGTCTGGGTGCTTGTACTTTACTTGATTGCAAAAAAGATCGGCCGCTTTAATCCAATCGGACTGATCTTCTTTCCAATACATGTGTTGATTTTTCTCATCATCTTTTTAGTGTCTGTATTTACAAGGCTTTTTGATCTGCCCATTCTTTGGAAAGATCGTGTTATTGCCGGAAAGAGAAAAGCATGAGAGTCCTTTTTTTACCAACAGGTTGGACACTAATATTGTGTTTTGTTGTTTGGGTGGCAATCAACCTTACAGTTTCTTTTATTTGTGTCTCGTTGCCAGACGAATGGATGGATCTCAACTCCTTCCTTTTTCCAACCCGAAAATTTGAAAAGGATGGACAGATCTATCAGGACATTTTCCGAATCAGACATTGGAAACACTTGCTACCGGATGGCGGGTCCCTTTGGAAAAAGAAAGGTTACAAGAAAAAGCACCTCAAAAACTATTCTGAAGAAAACCTCATCAGATTCCTGGTCGAATCGTGTCGTGGCGAGCTGACTCATTGGTTGGCGATTTTTTCTTTCTGGGTCTTTGGCTTTTTCCTTCCTTTGAATTCCTTGTGGTTCATGTTGTTATATGCTTTGGTTGCCAACCTTCCCTGCATTTTCGCTCAAAGATACAATCGCCCCAGGGTCCAAAAATTATTGCGCAAAGTGCAAGATGCTCAAGTGAAAAATGCAACAGTTCATAAAGAGTCAGTAATTTAAACAATGCGAACTCCAAAGCAGGAGTTCGCAGAGTACTTCAGATTGTTTTCAACCGCACAAAACTGACCTAGGCTGACTTATGTTTTGGTAAAAACCACCACCTGTTTTTGATGAAGGTTGCTATTGCCACCAGCACCAGGATAACGGCTCCAATGATTGCTACAGTTTCCAATTGTGTATATTGCCTATTAAAACCTTCTGGCGATCTCAGGTATTGGTAAATACCAAAGTAAGCCCAGGCAACTGGTAATGGGAAAATCGCGTTTCGGATTTGGGTTTGGATGAGTATCAGTAAAAGGATCGCAATAATCAGGATTATGATCGCCCAGTTTACCTCAGAAACCCCAAAACCATTCCAATTGATCTTAACCAAGGCGGCGGCGATATTAACTACAGTAGCAATCAACAGCCAACCCGTATATATACCAAATGTGACAGGTAAGAGCCAGTGTTTTCCATCGTTGATTTTCAGCAATCTGAGACAGATCAACACCAATGTGACAAAAAACGCGAAAATGAATAAAACTGATATTTCTACGAGAACACAGGAAAAAGATACGATCCAAGCGATATTCAACAGGCAGGATAGTATGAATAAGGGTGTGATTTCATCGACAGTTGTCGAATAGTATGGGTCATTTTTCCTTGCGACCATCATGACGATGGAAAGCAATAAAAGCAAGTAAATGACGCTCCAAATACTGAAAGTTGATGGGCTGGGTGTGATCAAAGTCAGGAACTGATCCGATATCTCTTTTTGGGTCAGTCCATTTATCAAACCCGTAGCCCCAAGTGCATTCACAGCAAGAGTGAGAACAAAGAAAATAAGGTTAATCCAGGCTTTCTTGTTGGTTGACATTTCTTTCCTCCTTTAAGTTGTGAGTCGATAAATAAGTGAAATGATTATACCAACCACGAAACTAATCAGGAGTATTAAATCTCTTAAATTCAATTATTGGCAAGAAATCTGATGTATAAATTTTTAAAAACAAAAACGAGGAAATTTTCCAACATCTCCTCGTTCTGCTCAGGCTGGGGGCACTGGAGTCGAACCAATACATACGGATTCAGAGTCCGCTGTCCTACCGTTAGACGAACCCCCACCGCTGCAGAACAAATAATACCACAACTCGAAATATCCGTCCAGATATTTAAGCGCCTGCTTCAAACCACAAGCGCATTATAAAAAAACGACCATCAAGATATGGTAACTGTAAGGGCAGCTCTGACGCAACTTGTCTTTTTGGTATCTCTCCAAAAACTGAGCCTTAAAAAATTAGGTGTTATTCACAAAATTGTATAAAATAAAAATAAGACAATTAATGAACCAGTGCAAAGTTAAGTTTGAGGATAATGATGAGTAAGATTCAATATGTTGTAAAACGAAGTGGAGCAAAAGTCCCATTTACCCCAGAAAGAATAACAAACGCCATTTATCGCGCGGCTGTTGCGGTTGGAGGCAGGGATCGTTCTATCGCTGAAGGATTGTGCGAGCAGGTAGTAGAAACACTTGAAGCAAACTCCGCCCCGGATTATGCCCCAACTATTGAAGAAATACAGGATATCGTTGAAAAAATTCTCATCGAAAATGGGCACGCCAAAGTGGCAAAGGCTTATATCTTATATCGCAATGAACAAGCAAAGCGTCGCATGGAACGAGCCGAGCACGCTTCTGCCCCTTCAGAAAACATCCCTTGGGCAAAAATCTGGCATATTTTGGACTGGGCTACCCGCCATAATATAAACACCGTTGAAGGACTGAACCAGAGAATCTCCAGGGGAGAAATAGCGGATATCATCGATGAATCAGAAAAGGCCTATAACGAAGATGTTGAAAATGCTGCCGAAATGGTTGCCTCAAAAAGAGCCAACCTGAAAATTGTCATCATCTCCGGTCCATCTTCTTCCGGCAAAACCACCACCACTATCAAGCTGGGACAACGCCTCAAACGAATTGGAATGAGTCTGATCACCCTCAATGTCGACAACTACTTTTTTGATCTTGAAATGCATCCCAAAGATGAATTTGGCGATTACGACTTTGAGACACCCCAGGCCCTGGATCTGGCTTTGATCAATGAACACCTTCAACGGCTGATCAAAGGAGAAGAGGTAAAGATTCCTTTTTACGACTTTAAAACCGGAAGAAGATTTGCCGATCAAACACCTATGCGTATTGGGGAGAATGATATTATTCTGATCGACAGTCTGCATGGGCTGTATGGCGAAATGACAAAAGGAATTTTGCCAGAGCAAATATTTAAACTATATCTTGAACCATTAATGCAAATGAGGAATCTGAGTGGCGAATATGTACGCTGGACTGATATTCGTTTAATACGGCGGATGTTGCGAGATGCATCCCATCGAGCCTATGACCCAACAAAAACCCTGGAACACTGGCATTATGTGCGCTCGTCAGAACTTCGGAACATCATCCCTTACATTAACACCACTGACTACATCATCAATAGTGCGATGCCATACGAACTGCCAATATATACCGCAAAAATGCTTGACCAATTCAAGGACTGGGTTGATAAATATAACGGTAATCCACTCCGGGAAGATGCCTTCACCAGAGCAGACAGGGTTTATAAACTCTTATCTTCCATCACCCCCCTGCGCGACGAAACCATTGTTCCTGGCGATTCGGTCATCAGAGAGTTTATTGGAGGCAGTTGCCTGGAATACTGAGCGCTCCTCAAACGCCAAAAAGCAGAGCCCTCAAAAGCTCTGCTTTTTTTATCTCAAGCAAGTCCTTTGAGATTCTTAATCACCTGCAAATCAATACTGGGCACCACGATTCTAACAGAATACGGTCCACAGTGCTCCCCAGAACAACCTCAAACACCTGACTATATCCATAGCTTCCCATAACTATCAGGTCACATCTCAAGTTGCTTACTTCAGACAGGATGACATCCGCTGGATTACCTCTCCTGACCACATAATTTGCTTTTACCTGGTGGGTTTCCAGATAGCTTTTTGCTTCTTTAAGTATCCACCTCGAACGCTGTTCGTTTTCCTCAACATGCACAACGGTTAGCAATGCCCCCCAATTTATTGCCAAATAAGCGGCCACATACAATGCCTCTTTAGATTTTGGGCTACCGTCATACCCAACCAGACAATTTGTCAACCCAACAACTGCATCACCGGGAACCGCCAGCAATGGTCTCCCTAGGCGGCTGATAATGGAATGAAAACCAGAGTTTAATTTCGCCAGAATTTGGGTTTGAGGTGGATGCGCCAGGTTTAGTACAACCAGATCTACCCAATAACTTCTCTCTATTATCTTCTCTGCTATTTTTCCTTGTTCAACCGCCAGTGTACCCTTAACATGGCTCTGGCCGCACAACTGATCAAATCTCT
>DOEX01000124.1:0-8099 GCA_003532515.1 Anaerolineaceae bacterium
CAACGAAAGTGGCTTCCAGGATGGTCACGCTCTTGTGCTCGCGCTTGAAAATACTGGAGCGATATTGGTAACCCATTTCTTCATTACTTAGAAGTTGGGTGCCGCTTTCACGGGTGAGTACCAGGGCGGATTGCAGCATCTGCGAGATATCTGTTCCATGTGCCCCCGCGTTGCCATAAACTGCACCGCCGACAGTACCGGGAATGCTATTTGCCCATTCGAAACCGGTGACACCTCTGCGGGAGGCAAGTTGAGCCATCTGACCTAGGCTGGCACCACTTTCGGCAATGACCAGGGGTGGGTCGATCTTTGTATTGACTTTGACATTATGACTGCGGTTGTGTAAAACGATGCCGTCATAGCCGCTATCGCTGATCAGAAGGTTTGAGCCGCTGCCCAGGATGTGGTAAGGAACGTTCAATTTCCAAAGATTGGTCAGGGCAAACTCCATCTCGCGAGCAGAATTGATGGAAATCAGCCCGGTCACAGGACCCCCGACGCGGGTTGTGGTGTAATTGGTCATCTGAACGTTTTCTTGCAGACGTTCACCAAATACCTCCTGGAGTTGAGAGAGGGGTAGGTTAGTCAATAGATGCCTCCAGGTGAAGAGCAGAACACAGCTCGTGAGAGAACTCAGGTCCTTTGCCAGCAGAAAACACGATTACCAGATCTTTTTCGCCCAGGTTTTCCAGGATATGAACGATTGCCTTTTCATTTTCAGGCAGATACAAGCATTTGTTATGGCTGACCTCATCGGCAATAGAGCAGGGGCTGTAACTTGGATCATCTTCCCGCGCACCAAAAAGCTTCAGGATCACGGCGTGATCTGCCTGGTCGAGCGCTGTCGCGAACTCGTGTTGTAAGCGCTTCGTGCGGCTGATGGTGTGGGGTTCCCAAACTGCCCAGATTTTGTAAGCGGGGTAACTCTGCCTGGCTCCCTTGATGGTTTGAAGAAGCTGGCTCGGGTGATGCCCATAATCGTTGAACACTTCGATCTTTTCGTTTCCGCAGACCAGTTCAAAGCGTCTGCTGGTGCTCTCGAAAGTGCTAAAAGCCCCGGTGAGTTCGCCCAGGTCGATTCCAACCAGGTGTGCGACAGCCAGGGCGGCAGCAGCATTACTCACATTGAATGTGCCGGGTTGATGGAGAGTAAACGGTCCGACTTTTTCACCCTCTGGCAATTTAATGGAGAATAGTTGAATCCCATGGCTTGTTTCGTGTTCAACAATCTGAAAATCGTTTCCCTGCTCAAAGCCGTACTTACAAACCTGCTTTCCCGGGAAATCGTTATTTTTAAGCATTTTTTGGATCCCTGAATCGTCCCCACAAAGCAGAATCACGCCATTTTCTTCGGTCTTTCCCAGGAAATCCACGAAGGCGTTCGTATAATCCTGTGGAGTAGGGAAGAAGTCGGGGTGGTCATATTCAATGTTCGTGACCATACTGACAGTTGGGTTGAGCCCCAGGAACATATAATCATATTCGTCTGCCTCGATAGCAAAGAACTGATCTTTTCCGGAATGCGCGTTTGTATGCAAACCTTTGATATCCGCGCCGAGGATAAAGCTGGGGTCCAGGTTTGCTGATCGTAATAAGTGGACCAGCATAGCTGTGGTGGTGGTCTTCCCATGGGAACCGGCGATTGCCAGTGTTTTTGAGCCGGCGGTCAATTGCGGCAGGAACTCAGAACGTTTTAAGACCGGAATAGCGGCATTATTTGCTGCCTGAACTTCCGGATCATCATCTTTGACTGCAGAAGATCTCACCACAATATCAGCCTCAAGCGCCAGGTCAGGATGATGACCGAGCCTGGTGAAAGCACCCAAGCGGGTGACCGCTTCGAAATAGGGGGAGGGCTGCAGATCAGTGCCACTCACCTGGACGCCTCTTTCAAGAAGCAGCCGGGCAATGGCTGAAATGCCGGTTCCACCAATTCCAATAAAGTGCACTTTGTTCATCAGAGTATCACCGCCAGGACAATAGCGACCGCGGCTGCCAGTCCGATATAGAGCCAGTTGCCAGTTAGCACGTTAGGGAATGCATCCGAAAGCAGGTTGATAGCGGCCTGTCCGATACCTGTATTTGGGTCTGGGGCAGAGATCCAACTGAAGGGATAACCAGCTTTTGCCAGGTAGAACCAGGCAGTTGAGAAGAAAATATAGCCGTTGAGTGCACCAGTCAGTCCACCCAACATCAAATCGAGCAAAGAATCACGTTCGAATCGTCCAGATTCGTTGAAGCGTCTGAAACTGGGAGTTTGATAGCCAAAGAAAGCACATCCAAACAGCACGAGCAAATCCATGATCAGGACCTTTGTGCCTTCAATCGATCCAAAAATCTTGGGCATGACGATTTCGATCACGAAAAGGCTCAAAATACCAGCAACAGTGACCACAATTTCTTTGCGGAATCCGCGGATCATGCCGATTGTGGCAAAAAGAATGATGAAGATGTAGAAGAGAACGCTCAAACTTACCATATCAGTCTCCTAGGCCTCTGTCATTTCATAAAGCAGCTCACTGATGCGCTCAGCAGCCATAGGCTGAGAAAGAGCGCTCATCGCGCGGCTCATATGGGCGAGGTATGCCGGATTTGCCATAAGGTCGTTGATCATTGTCAGCAAATCACTTTTGAGTTCCTCATCGCGCAATAAAACTGCTGCTCCGCGATCCACCAGGTAATCGGCGTTGACCTTTTGATAACGCCATGCATAGGGATAGGGCACCAAAATGGCGGGTAAGCCAAAGTACGGGTACTCTCCCAGCGTAGAAGCACCTGCCCGAGAAACTGCCAGGTCAGCCGCTGCCATGGCCGCACCGATTTCGTGCAGGTATGGGAAGGGGTGGTAACGATCACCGGCATTCACTGTGGCAGCCTGAATGGTTTCCCAATCCAGGTGTCCGGTCAGGTGGATCACCTGGTACTTTTCCAGCAATTGATCCAGGATGGAAAGCACTGCCTGGTTGATCGAGCGGGCACCACTGCTGCCACCCACGAAGAGGATGGTAGGCAGGTTGGGCTCGAGTTTGAAATAAGTCTGGGCTTCTGATTTTGCCCATTTTTTGATGTCATCACGTAAAGGATAACCAGTAATTGTCATATTCTTCTTTTCACTAAACCACTTTTTTGATTCCGGAGTCGTCAACGCGATATGGTCTGAAAACCTAGCAAGCGTCTTTAATGCCAATCCGGGCTCTATGTCAGGCACATACAGCAGGGACTTAAACTTGCTACCTGCCAGAGCCATGGGGATGGCAACATATCCACCTGTAAAGAGCAACACATCCGGTTGGAACTCCTCCAAAATTTTTCGAGATTGTTGATATCCGCGTATAAGTTTTGCCAGATTGCCAGGCAGTTTACTAAGGGAAACGCCGTGTAGGCCAGCAGCCTGAATCGCTTTGAATTGCAGACCTGTTCGCGCGACAAGGTCGGCTTCCATACCGCTTTCGCTCCCAACCCAAAGGACCTGGTGCTGGTTCTTATCCAGCTTTTCCGTAACGGTCAGCGCCGGATACACTCCGCCGCCAGTCCCGCCTGCGCAAATCAACAGTCGCACTGGTTTGACTCCTTTCCTGAATTTTTAATCCTTCTCCCTGTCGGGCAATATTCAAAATGATGCCGACGGCAGCCAGGTTGGTGACCATACTGGAACCGCCTGAGCTGATGAATGGCAAGGTGTTGCCCGCAAAGGGGAAGAGACCCACAATAACGGCGATATTCAACAGGGCTTCGATGACAATCCAACCGGTTAGACCAAAGGCCATCAGCGAGCCGAGTCGATCGGGTGCTTTTTGGGCTATCTTGAATCCACGCCAAATCAGTAAAATATACAGTCCGATCAGAATAAATGAGCCGAACAGACCAGTTTCTTCTGCCAAGACCGCGAAAATACTGTCAGTGTGGGGCAATGGCAGACCGGTGAACTTGGTATTGGCTTTACCCAGGCCAACCCCAAAAATGCCGCCTTTGATCACTGATTCAAATGTTCTGCGGATGTGGTAAGACCCCAGGTTAGGATCCTGGAGACCCTGGAGGTATTCGGCAACTCTGACGCGACCTGTTGTGTAAAATCTGATTGCAAGCAAACCAATAACTCCGCCAATTCCACCAAGCAACAGGATGTGTTTCCAACTACCCCCGCCAAGGTAAAACATCATGATACCGAGAGCGAGAATGGTGATCGAAGCACTAATGTCTGGTTGAAAGAAAATCAAAGCTGCAACTGCGGCAAGGATGATCAGCAAGGAGATCAAGCCACTTTTGAAGTCAGCCAATTGCTCATAATTGCGCTTCGAAAGCCAAACAGACAGATAAAGGATAACTGCGACTTTGGCTAGCTCACCTGGTTGCACCGACCCATTGAAAAGGGCGCGGGATGAGTTGAACTGAACCTCATTTCGAATCAACACAATGAATAGAAGTCCTACTACGACCGCTGCAAATATTACGACCAGTTTCTCAAAATTGTGATAGTCAAAGAAGGTTAAAAAGATCATGACTGCCAGACCAAGCGCAATCCACATCAACTGGCGTTGGAAGATATAACCGGGGTCTTGCTTCATACGCAAAGAGGCGTCCAGATCTGTTGAATAGACCATCATCAAGCCAAACACCAGCAAGCACACCAGGGTGAGTACAAATGGAATGTCGACCGAAAAACCTTTGACGGTTCTTTTCTTGGTTTTGGGAGTGGTTTGATTGATCATAGCTGGTTCACCCAATCTCTAAAGAATTGCCCGCGCTCTTCAAAATCCTTGAAAGCATCGTAACTGGTGCCACCCGGAGAGAGCAACACTACTTCTCCTGGCTGTGCCTGGATTTTGGCAGTTTTCAGGGCTTCAGCGAGGTCTTTTGTGATGACAACCGATTTAAGGTACTGCCCATGTTTGCGGGTACCAATTGCCTCGTTAATGATAGGGGCTGCTTCGCCGAATACGATTACTCGCTCAATTTTGTTTCTCACAACTGCTGCCAGTTTGTCCCACGGGAGGTTCTTATCTCTGCCGCCTAAAAGGAGCACGATTGGTTCTGAAATGGATTCGATTGCTGCCATGGTGCGTTCTGGAGCGGTGGCTATGGAATCATTGATCCAGGTAACACCGTCGAGTTCACGGACAGTTTCCAGCCGATGGGGGATGCCTTGGAATTCTTCAACTGCAGATTGAATGGCAGGCAGAGCTAATGTGGCTGCTGCAGCAATGGCGGAGGCTGCCAGAACGTTGTAGAGGTTGTGCCGACCGCGCAGCTGGATCCATTCTACAGGGAACATCTTCAGTTTTTCCTTCCCGATTTGCAGCCAAACCGAATCCTGGTCGACGTAGGTTCCGTTGGAGCGGCTATCAGGCTTATTGAGACCAAAGCTGATCAGTTCCCCTTTGATTTCCCGGAGCAAGTCCCAGGAAGCTTTGTTATCCCGGTTGAGGACAGCAATGTCGTCTGCATGCTGGAACCAGAGGATGTGTGATTTGGCGTCTATATAAGCATCCATACTACCGTGACGATCGAGATGGTTGGGGGAAATGTTGAGCACGGCTGCAATTTGGGGCGAATTCTGCATCAATTCCAGCTGAAAACTTGAGAGCTCCATGATTGCCAGATCATCTTCCTTGATCTCATCAAGATAGTCGATCAAGGGGTTGCCAATGTTACCGCCGACCCAGGCTTTTTGACGATTGGATTTCATCTCAAAGGTTGTTTTTGCTATTAATCCTGCCAGGGCAGTGGTGGTGCTTTTGCCAGCGGAGCCAGTGATACCCGCCACCATGCAGGGACATTCTTCAAGAAAGATTTGAGAATCGTTGCTGAGAGGTATGTGCCGGATGAGAGCTTCCTGGATAAATGGGATGGTCACCGGAACGCCACCTGAGACACAAACCAGGTCAGCACCATCCAGAATTTCTGTGTGATGTCCACCCAGGTCCAGAGAGATTGGCAGGTTTTCGAGCACAGCCAGTTCTTCACTGAGCTGTTCTTTTTCACGACTGTCGGTCAGAATGACCTGCGCGTCACGTTTGGTGAAGAAACGTGCCAACGCCTGACCCTGGCGGGCGGCTCCCAAAATTACGATCTTTTTTCCCGTATAGTTTTTCATAATTACCTTATAAATGTCAGGCTGAGCCCGAGCATAGCGCCGACCAATTCAATGATCCAAAAACGAATCACAATCTGGCTTTCGGTCCAGTTGATTTCTTCAAAATGATGGTGAATGGGGGTGCGCTTGAAAACGCGTTTCCCTTTGGTGATCTTGAAATAGCTCACCTGGATGATCACACTTAACAATTCTGCCGTTGGGATGATGGCAATCAAGGGTAAAAAGAGCCAGCGACCGGTCATTAGAGCGACAACTGCCAAAGAAGCTCCCAAGGCTTGCGAACCCGTATCGCCCATAAACAGGCGGGCTGGATTACTGTTGTACCAGAGGAAACCAGCCAATGCGCCAACCACACTAAAGCAGAAGCGACCAAGATAGACCTGTCCCTGGATCAACGCGATGATGCCGTAGATACCGAAGGCGGTCATAGAAATAATGCTTGCGAGACCATCGACACCGTCTGTAAAATTCACAGCATTCGCCATACCAACGATGATGATCATCGCAACCGGGATATAAGCCCAGCCAAAATCGAGCGGAGAATCGGAGGCGGGCCAGAACATATGCGGAACCTGCAGCAGCTCTTTCATGGCGTAAGCCAGGATGAAGGCCGCGATCACCTGGAGAATGAATTTGGTGCGTGCAGTCATTCCCAGGCCTTTACGAGCTCCGCGGATGCCTTCCCAATCGTCGATTGCGCCGATGATTGCGAATGCCCATAAAGCTCCGAGAGGTACAAGGATGGAGGACCCGATCAACTTTGAGCCAAAGAGAGAGACGGCGTTCAGAATTACTGTTAGGAGTGTGATTGGTACCAGGAACATAAAGCCACCCATGGTGGGGGTATCTTCCTTTTTTCGGTGCGTGGCAGGTTGATCTTCCTTGATTCTTTTGCCGATGTTGAATTTTGTGAGCAATTGGATGAAAGGCTCACCCCAAATGGTGGAGAGCAGGAAAGCCAGACCGCTGATGGCGATTGCCAGAGAGAATCCACGCATTAGATTTTTTCCTCCAATGCTGCGATAATTTTTTCCATTCGCATGCCGTGCGAACCTTTAACCAAGACAGTCTGACCTACTCTCAAGATAGAATGCAGGAAGTGAGCGGCTTCTTCTGAGTCAGCAAACCAGCGCAATTCCTCTTCCGGAAAACCAGTGTCCAGGATGGCATCACGGGTCAACAAGCTTCTTGGACCGACCAGAACGATCTTTTTTGCTACCTTTGCTGCCTTACGACCGACTTGCTCATGCCCTTCAGCTTCGTATCGACCAAGCTCGAGCATGTCACCAAGAACAGCGATCTTTCTGCCTTCCATTTCATGGAGCAATTCGAGCGCAGCGATGGTGGAAGTGGGGGAAGCGTTGTAACTGTCATCAATCACCAAAGCTCCTGTGTTACTGGTGAAGACACGCACTCGCTGGACCATCTCCTGGCTGCGCAGTGCCTGTTCTATCTCCGTCCAATTGAAACCGAGCTCGAGAGCAACAGCGATTGCGCTGAGCAGATTGTATACAGAATGTTTCCCCAGCAATTCAGAAACAATCATGTGCGATTGCCTTTTGTGATGAGCAGTGAAGCGAATGCCGGACAGACCGGTTGAATGTATATCACCAGCCCAAAGATCAGCTTCCGGTGTAAAGCCATAAGTTATCACATGAGCTGAGGTTTGAGCTGCCATTGCGAGCACGCGCGGATCATCATGATTCAAGACCGCAAGACCTTCAGGTTTGACAGGTAAAGCCTGTACCAGCTCGGATTTTCCCAAGGCGATTGTTTCGATGTCTCCAGCACGTTCTGCATGGACGGTTCCGATGTTGGTGACAACACCAATGCGAGGTTTGGCAAGGTTGCAGAGCAATTCGATCTCGCCTGGAACATAAAAGCCCATTTCGAGCACAGCAGCCTGATGACTTTCGTTGAGGGAGAGCAGTGTGAGAGGCAGTCCGATTTCATTGTTCATGTTGCCCTTATTCTTGAGCACTCTGAACTTATAGCCCAACAAGGC
>DOEX01000124.1:8110-16595 GCA_003532515.1 Anaerolineaceae bacterium
GGTTTCCGCAGACGATCAGGTCGGTCGGTCAGGTTGAAAACAGGGTAGGCACTCTTGATTTTATGCTCAACCAGGGCTAAAACCGCGCCGCTCTCAAGAGCCTGGTCAACGTAGAGGTGACCGTCAGTGTTCTCACCGGGAAGCGCTACAAAAAGGCTGCCAAAGGTAGCCAGGCGCGAATCGACACAACCACCTGTCACCACTTCCTGACATCCGTGGGGATCTGCATCCATCCCGAGAGCACTAAGAACTTTTCTGACCGTCAACATTTTCTTGCTCAAGACCTCACTGTCCCGTCGTTTTGTTACTTCCTGCCAGGCGAACACTGTCAGGGGGAATATCCATCAAAACTACCAGCTTACTGACCAGATCTGAGAAAACTGGTGCGGCAACTTCGGATCCCCAAATCGAGATCGAAGGTTTTTCTAGCCAGACATAAACCAGGAATTTGGGATCTTCAGCTGGACCCCAACCAACAAAGGAAGCATTGGTTTCTGTAGCTGAGTAACCGTAGGGGGTGGCAATTTCACCAGTGCCGGTCTTGCCGGCAACAGAGTAGCCTTCCACAAGGGCATTCGATGCTTCATTTTCAAGTGAGTTCACCAGCATATTGGTGAGCGTATGAGCGGTTTCAGCCTTGATGGGGTTGCCGACCACTACTGGGTCAACATCGTATTGCTGTCCATCGATGACCATGGCCTTGACGAGGTGAGGTGCCATCATGCGACCGTCGTTAGCTACTGAGCTAATTGCCATAACCATTTGGATCGGAGTTAGCGAAATGCCCTGACCAAAACTGTTGGTTGCCAGGTCGACTTCGTACCAAAGGCTGTCTCCTGGCAGTTTCAACGGCCAGTTGCTCTCGCCGCCCAGGTCAATGCCGGTTTTTCGATCGAGACCAAAACTTTTCAGATAGGTATAAAACGTGTCAGGTCCCATTTCAGTAGAAAGCCAGCTCATGCAGACGTTCAATGAGTATTGGAGACATTCAGTCATATCCACGTCGCCCCAGGCACCCATATTCCAGTTGTAAATGGTTGCTCCGCCGATATTGAAAGCACCGGTATCCTGGAAACGGGTATCGGGATCTACCAGTCCTGAGTCTAATGCGGCTGCCATGGTTAGAACCTTGAAGACTGAGCCAGGCTCATAGGTTTTGCTGATTGCTGCATTGTAGGGAGTTGGGTTGGGGAAAAGCTCGGCATATTCCCAGTATTTGTTGGGGTCCAAACGCGGAGCAGTAGCCATTGCTATTACACCACCGTCTTCGGGATCGTACACGAGGATGGTGCCGCCTTCAGCACCGGACCACTCGATTGCTTCATCGAGCTTTTTTTCTGTCATTGCCTGGATTTCGCGGTCAAGGGTCAAAATGAGGGTCACACCAGGTGGAACCTCTTCGACTGTAGATAGTCGCTGGGGGTCAAAAGCATAAAAGACCTCCTGCGGGGTGCCGGCCAGTTGCGAGTCGTAGGCTTCTTCTAATCCAAAGTAACCGATCCCGCCTGTACGGTCGAGATAGCTATAGAATCCGAGAATGTTGGAAGCAAGCGTCTCTTCCGGGTAGGTGCGTTGGGAATGCGCTGTCCAGAGCAAACCATCAATATTCGGCAGAATTTCATTGCCTTTGGCTTTTCGACTGCCGTAATCAGCTTTGATGGTTTCGAGCTCGATAATTTTGTCTTGACTAACGAAATCGTCCAGGACATGATACACGGGGTTGCCATTGCCAGGAGTCATCTGTGCATAGCCGAGAATCTGGGCATAATCAAGACCAAGCACACTCGCAGCGATGCTGGCAACTGTTTCAGGTTGGGTGATACTGTTCAGGTCCAAACCGATTTCGTAAGAGGTTTCATTTCCAGCCAAAAGTCGTCCTTTTGAATCGTAGATATTACCACGATCGGGATAAACGACTCTGTTGACACCCTGGTAATTTTCGCTTGCGTCCAATAGGCGCTGGGCAGCTTCGGTGTTTTGAATGCGTATCATCTGGATGCCGACAATGCCTGCAACCACTGTGCAAATGACACAAATCACAAGAAAGCGGGTTTTGATACTTTCACTCATGGCTGCACCTCGATTGTTGGGGTGGGGCTTTGGGTTCCTGCCTGGAGTTTTGAAGCAATCCACTCGATGAAGGTGTTTGTGAACTCAGGCAGCAAGATTGGTGTTCGTTCTTCTTTAATGGTAGGGGGAGGCGCAAAAGAGGGACCTTCAGCAGGTACGTACCCTGGTACTTCCAGGTAAAGGGCTTCATCGATTGTCAGAGAACGCATATTTAATGAATTAATACGTTCGGAGAGAGCACGCTCAGACTGGATTTCACCCAGCTGGGTTTCGAGGTCATTGTTTTGCCTGTGCAAAGTTGCTAATTCGCTTTCCAGGTTTTGGATCCTGCGACCTGTGGCTGCTGAGCGTCCACTTATATACAAGTACAGCCCTGCGACCGTTGCCACAGCGATAACGATCAAAAGGAAAACTCCTACCCATTGGATTTGGACTCGCCATGGGGCTTGTTTGTAGGCTTGTAATATGTCTTTTTTCATTGATGCACTACATTTCTTTCTTAATTCTTTTCAGCTACTCTAAGCTTTGCACTTCGAGCTCTGGGATTCTCCTCGATTTCCAATTCGGATGGACTGATAGGTCGAGGGGTGAGAACTCTTATACTTGCAACGTGCCCACAATTGCATACGGGTTGCTCAGGTGGGCAAATACAATCTGAACTCTCTTTGCGAAAGGCTTGCTTGACCAACCGATCTTCCAATGAATGGAAGCTGATGATAGCCAGGCGACCTTCTGGGTTTAAAAGTTCAATCAGGCTCGGGATTGCCTTTTCAATCGTCCGCAATTCATCGTTGACCGCGATTCGGATTGCCTGGAAGGTGCGAGTAGCCGGGTCGATCTTGCTGTGAGCACCTCCAATTGCAGAACGGACCGCTTCTGCCAGCTGAGTTGTGGTCAGAATTGGTCGCTTCTGGACGATTCTACGGGCGATTCGACGGGAAAACCTTTCATCCCCATATCTCCAGATCAAATCGGCTAGTTCTTTTTCACCCAGATTGTTCACGAGGTCTGCAGCTGTTTGCCCTTGAGTGGGGTCGAAGCGCATATCCAGGGGAGCCTCCGTGCGAAATGAGAAACCGCGTTCGATCTGGTCGAGTTGCATCGAAGAAACTCCCAGGTCCAGAACGATTCCGTCAACTTTATCCCAACCTTTTTGTTGCAAGATTCTCGCCGCGTTCAGATAGCTATCGTGAACTATTATGGCGCGCTCGCCAAAAGGGCTGAGGTTTTCGGTCGTGAGTTGAATGGCAGTCGGGTCAAGATCTATAGCGATCAGCTGACCATGAGGAGAGGAGGCTTCGAGAATCCCAAAAGAATGTCCCCCTGCGCCGGCTGTACAATCCAAATAGCGACCTAAGCTTTTTGGAGCCAGATATTCAATTGTTTCTTGGTAAAGTACGGGGCGGTGAGGCTGGGGAGCCGATGGCACCGCTTCCATCAATTTCCTCTGGTTGTCGTGATGTTCAGCGAAGCCCAGGCTTTTGCTTGAGCCTCTGGGTCGCTCATCGTCTCATACTTCTGAAGCCGATTCTGATCCCAAATCTCAAAATACTGCCCACCGCCAACGATCATCACGTTTTCCTCAATTCCTGCCAACTTCCGCAAGTGTAGCGGGATGAGGATCCGTCCTGCCGAGTCATAAGTCAGTTCTGCTGAATTGCCTAATATTTCACGCCTGAAAGAACGCAAGTTGGGGTCAGTGACTGAAATGTTATTCATGGACTCTGCGAAGATATCAAAGGTCTCTTTCGCGTAGACCATCAAGTTTCCATCCAGGCCTTTGGTAACAACAACGCCATCGGGGGTTTCTTCCCGATATTTGGAAGGAACTGTCATTCTGCCCTTCTTGTCGATGTTGTATGCTGACCTTCCGTAAAACATTTGTTCTATTCCCTTTTTTAAGCGGTGAAGCGCCTCTCTTGGCGCTTCTTTCTCAGCTGTTTTGACACTTACTGACACTTTATGACAATCTTTCCCACATTATAGGTCTTTTAAGCTAAAAAGGCAAGGGTTATATGGCATGAATTTCAAGAAAATGTCGTACAAATTCGATTTTGCTTTGATCTGCTAAAACCAGAGGAGACCACCGATTTTGATTAGTTAATGCGGATAGATTTCTTTGGTTAGATAGCGGGGGATTTGCATTATAATCACCGCTATGGAGATGCCAAGTCTGCTTAACGATCGTTACCAACTCCAGGACACATTGGGGACTGGTGGTATGGCTGTGGTCTATAAAGCCAGGGATTTGATGCTGGAACGGAACGTGGCAGTCAAGGTCCTGCGCGAGGATTTCTCCAAAGACCCTGCTTTTCGTGAGCGTTTCCGCCAGGAAGCCCGGGCAGCTGCCAACCTTTCCCATCCCAACATTGTTACTGTGCACGATTTTGGCCTCGACCAGGGACACCTCTTCATCGTTATGGAATTCATGCCGGGAACAGAGTTGAAAACGCTGATCAAACAGAAAGAGCGTTTTTCGATCAGTGAAGCTTTGGAGCTGATGATCCAGGCTTGTGGTGGCATCGGTTATGCCCACCGTGCCGGTTTGGTACATTGTGATGTCAAGCCTCACAACATGCTGGTTACGCCTGAAGGACGCCTTAAAGTGACTGATTTTGGCATTGCACGGGCACTTTCTACCATTTCGCCGGATGAACAGAGCGATGTAGTCTGGGGTTCCCCTCACTATTTCTCCCCAGAGCAGGCTGGTGGTCGCCCGCCTTCGCCGGCTTCGGATGTTTATTCCCTGGGAGTCATTTTGTACGAGATGGTCACTGGCAGGCTGCCTTTTATCGCTTCCGACTCAGCAGAATTGGCGCGTATGCACCGTGAGGATAAGCCGGTTGCACCGCGTTACTATAACAACAGTATTCCTTCAGCGCTTGAAGAGATCATTCTTAAAGTGCTTTCAAAAGAACCCAGCTCGCGTTATCGCACCGCAGATCAACTGGGCAGGTTACTACTCGGATTGTATGATACGAACCCAGATTCCAACCATACGATGGCTTTTGTGAACGATACATTTCAGGGAGCTCGCCTTCAACAAGCCGCGTCAAATGGTGAAAAACTGGATTTCACACCGCAAGAGAAGCAAGCCAAGGTAGAATCTGTTGCGGACCAACCAAAAGTAATGGAACCGCAAGTTGTGGCTCCGATGGTAATCGGATCCAGTGCTGAAGTACCAGAAGATGATTATTATGAGGAATACTGGGTAGAAGAAGACGAAGCTCCCATCGATTGGAAGACTTGGGTTCTTGGAATTCTTGCCAGCCTTTTACTGATCGGTTTGATTCCATTCTGGTTCTACATTTACATCATTCTCAAACCTTAAAAGGTGCCTATGAAAGCTATCATTTCTCCTTCCATTCTTTCATCCGATCTGAAAAACCTGGGTGCCCAAGTGCGTGCTGCGCAGGAAGGCGGGGCAGATGAAATCCATGTCGATGTGATGGATGGGTGCTTTGTACCCAACATTACCTTCGGAACTGAAATTCTGCGGGCGTGTAAAGATTCGTGTGATTTGCCTATGGATGTCCACCTGATGATCATTGAGCCTGAAAAACACCTAAAGGACTTCATAAAGGCCGGAGCCAGCACAGTTACGATCCATTTTGAAACCTGTCCTCATATCCATCGCAGCCTTCAGACGATCCGTGAATTGGGTGCTAAAGCTGGGTTAACTTTTAACCCAGGCACACCAGTGGATGGGCTCAATTACCTGACAGATGTGGTTGACCAGGTTTTGATCATGTCAGTCAACCCGGGCTTTGGCGGGCAAAAATTCATTCCGTCTGCCCTGAAAAAGATAGCATTAGTGAGTCGGATGCTAAAAGAAAGCGGTTCTGACGCGATCATCCAGGTGGATGGCGGCATCTCTGCCGAAACGATCCTGGAGGTATATCAGGCTGGAGCCAGGAATTTCGTAGCAGGTACAGCCGTTTTTAAGCATCCTGAAGGGATTGCCGCGGGTATTGCTGCTCTAAGGGCAGCCCTGGTTTAAAATCAAAAAAGCCGCATAGCGACTTTTTGATGTTTGTTTTTGGTGTAAAAACTAGCGATACGCTTTGGTCAGGGTTTTGATGCAGCGTGCGCAAAGTACTTTGCGAACTTTCCTACCGCCTTCTGTTACGGAAACCCGCTGCAGGTTGGGGCGGAACTTTCGTCGGGTTGCGACGAGTGAGTGACTGCGATTGTGACCGAAGGTGGTGGTTTTTCCACACTGACTGCACTTTGCCATCTCAATACCTTTCTTGCATTATAATATCGTCTGTCGCGTAACCATTTGCACGCGCAAGCGTTTATATTACCAGAGATTTTTGAAATAATCAAGGTGAATCTCGGAGAAAGAGCTTAGAAGATGACAACACAAGAAAATCCACTTGGGAGTATTTACATTCTCTCACAAGCCATTCGTACCGTTGCCCGTAATGCCGCTTTGCAATCTTACGGTGTGATTAGCCTGTTGCCAGGAAATATCGGTGAGTCGGTAACCAGGTTCTTCAATAAGGATGCGGATTTTGGCGTTATCGTGAAGACCGAAGAAGATGGTATTAGCCTGGAACTAAATCTGGTGATCGAATATGGGCTCCGTATTAAGACAGTTACTGATTCAGTAGCTGAGAGTGTCAAATATGCTGTAGAGAAAACGATGGCGGTTCCGGTCAAGCGCGTGGATGTCCATGTGCGGGGGCTGAGAGTTAGTAATCCGGATTAACTTGCCCAGGTGAATAATGAATCAAAATAAATATGTCCTTCCCGATGAAAAGGAGCGGCACCTGTTGCTCCAGTCACCAATAAATGGTGACGGTTTGATGCTATTGTTTGAAGCTGGTCTTATCTGGCTGACAACCAACCAGGCATACGTCAATTCTTTGAATGTCTTCCCGGTTCCCGATGGAGACACAGGCACCAACATGGTTTTGACCATGCAGGCAGCATTCAACGAAGCTGACCAGATCCGCTCGAAAAATGCAGGGGAAACCGCCAGAGCCTTTGCCCAGGGAGCCCTTATGGGCGCCCGCGGTAATTCCGGTGTGATCCTTTCCCAGATCTGGCGCGGTTTTTCACGTGCACTGGACCATTACGAAACCATGGGTCCCGATCTGCTGATGCGTGCCATGCAGGAAGCCCGCAACACGGCCTACAAAGGTGTGGTCAAACCGGTTGAGGGCACGATTCTGACAGTCGTCAAAGATATGACCAGTGCTGCTGAAGAAGCGGTCAATACTGAGGCAAGCCTGAGCGACATGCTTCTGGCGATCGTTGAGGCAGGTGACGTGAGCGTCAAAAACACGCCAGAATTACTGCCTGTATTGAAGCAAGCCGGTGTGGTCGATTCGGGTGGAACGGGTCTGTTTTATATTTTTGAAGGTATGGTGCGGTTGCTGCAAGGGGAGTCATTGGATGCCAGTGGAGCGATCTTAAAACCTTTGGCGGAATTGGACCTTGCCAATGCCATGGAAACCGTGGAGGAAGGGCAGGATTACGAGGTTGTGATCGACTTTGCACCACATCCTGGCTTTGCCCTTGAGAAATATTACGAAGACCTGGCGCAAATCGGAACCAGCATCCAGGTTGGTGAAGGCGACGGCATCTTCCGTATGCACATCCACACCGAGTTGGCAAAACGCTATGAACCAATCAGCTATACAGAAACCCAGGGCGTGGTCAAAAAGATCATGATGGAAAATTTGCAGGATCAAATGGATAGCCGTCAAACGGAAGAACTGGAACTGAGCCTGACACCTGTCAACCCTGGTGAGATTGCTGTTGTGGCGGTATCTCCTGGCAAAGGCTTATCCTCGATATTTGCCAGTTTAGGTGTTGCAGCGATCGTTGAGGGCGGACAGACAATGAACCCCAGCGTACAGGAACTGGTGGCAGCGTTTGAAAACTTGCCCACCGACAAAGTCATTATTTTGCCAAATAACAAGAACATCATCCTGGCTGCCCAAAATGCTTCCAAGGTCAGTGTCAAACAAATTGCCATTATTCCAACCCGAAATGCTCCCCAGGGCTTTGCTGCCATGCTCAGGCTTAACCCGGAAGGCAGCCTGGAAGAAAACGAAGATTCCATGAAGGAAGCCATTCAGGAAGTGCATACGGGTGACATCACCATTTCGACCCGATCTGTTGAGATCGACGGTGTCGAAGTGGAAAAAGGCGAGGTCATTGCCTTATACGACGGGCAACTGGTTTCTTCTGCGCCAACGATAGAAGGCGCTATTGAAAAGCTGCTCGAAAAAGCGAATATGGACGAGGTGGAACGGGTCACTTTCTTCTATGGTGAAGACCTCAACCAAACTCAGGCGAACCAGCTTGCTGATGTGATACGCAAAGACTACCCGGAAGTCGAACTCGAAATCCACAACGGCGGTCAACCTCATTACCAATTGATTATCGCGTTTGAGTAAGC
>DOEX01000275.1 GCA_003532515.1 Anaerolineaceae bacterium
AAATACCACCGCCGCCGCCCATGGATTGCTCTGCGTGATCCTGGTTAGCAGTATTGCCTGAAACGGTGGAATGGATCAGAGTTACCACGGTGTCGCTGTATGCCAGAATTCCACCACCGAAGTTGTTGGTTACGTTACCGGTGATGGTGGAGTTTGTGATGGTCATAATCGTGTCATCGACAAAAATTCCAGCGCCGCCCAATGTGCCAGTGCCGTGGTTGTCAACGACGCTGCAATTGGTCATGGTGAGCACTGCTTCGTCGGTGGAAATGCCGCCGCCGGCATACGCCACAATATTATTGGGACCGATCTGACAATCGCTTAGGATCAGTTCGGCACCTCCATCCACAAAAATACCGCCGCCCTCAAATGATCGTCCGTCGCGGATGGTAAGGCCGGAAATACTGGCTTTGACAGGGTTTTCATCGTTGTAAATGTGAAAGACGCGGAACCCGTCTGAAGGAAACTCCGGCAGGTCAGGGTCCAGGAAGCCAGCGCTGACCGCCAGCTGGTCTGCCCCCGGACCAAGGATCTTGATGTACTTGTTGATCAACAACTCACCCCCTCCCTCCCAGGTTAAGGTAATTGTGTTGGGAAGTTCGAGGGTAAAGTCAATCGAGTCCCCAACCAATGCTTCATTGATTGCTTCTCGCAGGCTGCAGTGAGTGGGGGTGCAGCCATCTAAATCCACCACGTCATCATCCACATTGACGTGCAAGGTGATTGGGGTATACAGGTTTAAAGTGACCGTGGCAATATTGGAATCCTGGTGGGTGTCATTCACGTGAAAAGTGAAGCTGTCGGTGCTGGCTGTGCTGCCAGGATCTGGTGTATAGGTGAGTGACTGGCTCCAATCGACACCAATCACATTCCAGTCAGGGTCATAGACAAAGTCGACAGTTGAGTTATTTGTTAAGGTGAGGGTGCCATGCTGGGGTGGAGTATCTATGTAGAAAGTAAGCTCATCAAAAATGTAAAAATCGGAATAAAAATCTTCATCGAAGGCAAAAATGGTGAATTCTCTTGGTTCAGATGAAAGTACCAAGACAGTGTTCTCATAGGCGACCGGCGCCATATTGTCATCCACCCAAAAATGGATGTCGCCAGGTCCAGAAGTATGACCGTCGCCATCCTGGACGACAAAAGAGAATTCATCGTCACCGACATAGGGCGGGGTTTCTATTGTGGGGGTGTAGATAATTGCCGCTTCGCAAATTGCTGTGTCAGGCATGTATTCAGACTCAAAGCATTCCTTAAATACCGGCGTGCTGAGAGAACCATGCGAGGGTAGGGTCTCGACGGCAAATTGCAGGCTGGTGGTGCCCGCCGGGGCGTATCCACGCAGGCGCAATGTTGTGGGGTGGGTGTTGGAAGCCAGCAGGTACATGCTTTCTTCAGCGTATAGATGCACGACTTTGTGCGTTGCGGTATAGGTATCTGCCGCGCTATCGCCATCAGTGACAGTCGCCCCGAGTGTGTAGGAACCGGTGCTACTGTAACTGTGGGGTGGGAAGACGCACTCACCATAAGGTTCATAGGTACCTGTGTCGATGCTGCCGTCGCCCCAATCAATTTCACAAGTGTAGTTTGCCTCATCATCCGGGTCAGAGAAGTAAGCATAACCTTCCACGTCCTGCCCAGGAAAAGATGGGTAGGGGTAAGTATAGAGGCTATATACATCCGGCGGGGTGTTGAGAACTGTCACCCACTGTTCATCCTGGATCGTTAGATAGGTCGGGCTGTAATCTGTTAACGTCAGACAGACCTTATGCTCTCCTTCTCCGTAAAAATTGATGTTGGCAATCCCTGAGTAATCGTTCCAGGCCTGAACATTACACTCCCCTCCAGGTAAGGATGCATAGTACCAAGTGTAATTATCAAAACCTTCTATCGGGGTAAAGGTGGTGGTCTGACCGGAGGTGGGCGTAGTTGGCGTCCAGGTGAAGAGGTGTTCCGGGAGGACGGTCAGGGAAAAGTTATGGGTTTGGGTGACGCCGTTGTTATCAATGGCCTGGATGACAAGACCAGCAAATGTGCCCGTCTCGGTTGGAGTGCCCGTAAAAGCACCATCAGTGAAACTCATGCCGGAAGGGAGTGTGCCGCTCTCGAGGCTGAGTGTGTAAGGCGCTGTTCCTTCCGAAACAGTGATAGGCTGATGGTAGGCGGTATTCTGGCGTGCAGCAGGGAGTGTGTCGGGGTCAAAAATTAATAACGGATCAACCTCGATCGTATATTCCCGGGAACCTTCTGACCAACCTGGTCCCTCAACAAGGGCTGTGAACGTGTAAGTGCCAACCTGGGGGTTGTTCCATTCAATTTCGCCGGTGTTGGACATCAGCCAGAAATCATCAGGCATGCCTCCCGACCGTGTATACCAATAATCTGTCTCACCAGTTCCAGGGTCTATTACTTGTGGAATCGGGCTTAATTGTTGGGTGTAATATTGCCCGTCGATGGCATGAGGCAGCGTCTCTGGCAGGATTGGGATTTCTACAAATTCACAAACCGGTACAGTGGCGGGTGGGTCTGTTGAAATTTCATCGCACGGAAAGCCGTCCTGCGGGTATAAACCATCACTGGAGCAGACACTTGAAGGCGGTTCCCCAGTCGGACCAGCCCAGGACCAGGAGATCAACGCGTCCAGCTCGTCGTCGTAGGGGGGATCGCCAGGGTCAGTCTTATCCCAAACAACAAAACAGTACAGGGCATGGCAAGAGGTGCCGGCGTTTTGCGTTCGTGCATCTCCCGCCATGTATTGACCATCCCGGGCAAAACCAGCCCAACTTAACGCACCAGCCATGGTACCCCCATTGGTGCAGCTATGCTCAATGCTGGAATAATCGTAATGGTCGCCCACCCACCTTCCACGTACATCCCAATCGCTTGGGAATTGTAGCGCTATGCTGGTGGCATCCTGCCCATCCGGACTGGTCGTATCCAGGTTGAAGCATAAAACCTGGTACCAGTTGCCAGGTTCATAACAGGAAGCGCTGGTTTTTCCTGTTTCGTATTCGATACTGGGAGCAAAAGTGACGTGAGACCCGCTTAGATCTGCTATAACGGGAGAACTCGTACCGAGCAGCGAAACAAAGCCAAGTACTACTAAAATCCAAAAAATGATGTGCAAACTTCTATGTTGTGGCATTGGAAACTTCTCATTTTCTTTCCGGAAGCTCAATTTTAAGCTTCCCAACTTCTAGTTTGTGTTGTAAAGAAACGTTACTCAATTCAGGATGGAAAAATTTCTTAACGAGCGGGAGACAGCGCCACCGAACAGCACAGTCTGTGGAAGGCTATTCCATTAAAAAAATGAACAGTTAAACGACTTTGGTCCGCGACAGAAAAGCGATCCGCGCAGACTTGCCTTTGGAAGCATTACCATGAACAGAGAGTAAAAGTTTTGATGAGAGGTGATACGAATATGGAAAGAGACGGAAATGAGAAATCATTTCCTGAATGGATGCTTTTCCCGGCCGCGGGGTGGTGCCCGAATTTTGGCTCGGGATCATCCTGACAATATCAGAAAAAAACTTATGGATTACGACAACATCAAACATGCCTTGCTCCAGGTTTGGGAAGATTACGATTATTATACTTAATAATTGTGTTTAGTCAATATATATATGTCATTACATAAGTGTGAAATTAAACAATATTACGAATTCTTCTGTAAGCGGCAATAAAAATACCCGTGCAAGTATATGCCCCAGTCAATGAAGAGAGGGCAATCCAGTCAAGTATTACATTGTTTTTGGCTTACGGAAGAGCAATCTCAAGAAAAGAATGAAAGCAAGCAGGATGGCGGCTAAGGTTGCGAAGAATTGTGCATCCAGGAAGCCATTGGTGTAATCGCCCCACATGCTCCAGGGCCAACCGACCATGTCTAGGGGGATGGCGATCAGTGGTGAGAAAACAAGTTCCCTGGCGTTGAACACGTCCATAATGTATCCACTGAGAGAATAGACCAGCCCAATCAATAGATAGGCGATTATGAGGAATAAAAGAACTTTTCCAAAAGTGACCTTGCGTTTCATTGCTGCCTCCCAGATCCTGAATGAATAATATTGATTATCTCATAGATTAGGGTCAATTAAACGGTTAATAAAAAGATGGAATCTTAGTCGTTGTCTGATTATTTTCGGGAAATGATGTCATATTACCTCTGGATAAACGGCAAGTAATTGGTGAAGTGCTGTTGCGCCAGTTTTAAGAAATACCTGAAGTTTTCAAATCTCTCATCGCGTTCAACGTACGCAATAGAAACAAGTCCGGTTTCATCCACTGAAACAGCTGTGTCGAGCCCGTCATAAACAAACGACGGACCCATGTCCACGATGTTACACTGCCATAGGTTGTCTTGGGCATCCTCACCACAATTCCCTGAGGTCATTCCGTAGGCGGAAGCAGGGCGGGCGATTTTCAGATGCGCCGGTACACTATATTCAGAAGAATCCATATAGGTGATGACCGGTCTGTTTTCCTGGTCAATAGTCAGAGCGATTCCGTAAGGCACATTACCCGCGTCACCTATATCGTCAATTGCAAAACAGTTGAAGGCTGGGTTGGTGCAGTTTCCACCTCCTCCAATCACGACCTGAGCCAGTTTCAATTTACCCAGATTTTCATCATAATAAGCCACTTTCATCGGGTCAAAGGAATTGTCCGATGCGTGCAGGGAGGCGTGATTGCCAACACCTTCTCCAAGGTTTGATCCCGCGTCAATCACTGAACAGTACCAATTATTCGTTTCAGAATTTGGACAAGTACCATCACCTTCATCAGGAGCATAACGGGCATGGGTCAGACCGCCAGTGGGATCGTGATAGACGATATGCACCCCATCTGCATCGCTGTAGTCCATGCTGAT
>DOEX01000256.1 GCA_003532515.1 Anaerolineaceae bacterium
TCGAAAAATAGAAAGTGAACCGTCAAAAAGAACGAGAAAAGAATTAGACCTCTTGATGCTATTTGATAACCAGATCAACTGGGTTCATAATGGAGATGGGAAAAGAATATTCATTTATGAACCCTGGGGAGACGACCTCAGTGGTGAACGAGCATATAGACGAAGGTATGATCAAAGCATTCGATCAAATGGTTGGCGCCTTTCGATTGATAGAGAGGCACTAAAGGCATTTCTTGCCAAATCAGGTTTTGATCTAATCATAGAAATTGAAGTAACTCGGAGTAATAAAGGCGATGACTACTCAAGATATGACGAAGAAAAAACGAAGGAATCTCAATTCGATAGAGTCCTCCTCTTCCGAGCAGACGGAACAATCGAAGCCGCCGAAGGACGTATTGGAGCTTGGACGTTACCTGGTTCGTGAACTGGGTTTTGAGAATGGTGTAGATACCCTTGGGCGATGGATGTCCCACCACTTGGCTGAGCTTATCAATAATGCAGAGAATGGCAGCACAGAGGATGAGCGTTTCAAAGCCCGGAAGGAAGCAACCGATACAATTTTAAGAATATGGGAACATCGGTCGTCAATACCTGGTAAAGCAAACCCGCTTAAGTCTTATCAAAACATACTGTTAGTTTTAGATCGATTGCGACCTGACAATGACCCTTTTGCATATTATCATGGAGATGAAAAGGATCGGCTTGGTTCTAATTTGTTTATCGATATGTCCCGCTTAATACCAATTTTATTACTGATGAAAATAAGCCAAATTGATAAACCCGTTGAAATAGATCCTATTGCGCTCGATGCCTTAGATGAAACAGAGCAATATATAATGGTAACGATATTAAAATGGATGGAATTGTTCGAGCCAACACCGGAAAGATCTAGAATAACCAAGAAAGGGAAGGAAAAAGAAACAGGCAACGATAATTATGTTTTTGAACGATTAGCTCTTAAAATAATTGATGACCTGACTATCACACTGGACAAGTTGCGGGTAGAGCTAGGGGAAAAACCACAGTTGTACCATAAAACACGAGCTCAGGAATAACCCTGAGCTCGTGTTCTTAGATTCCAAATCCCAACTGACCCTCCGGAACCACCTCCTTCCTTCTTGTCCGTCTGACAACTATTGTCTTCTGAGTAACCCAGTCATCCCAGGTCATCACCTTCGGACCGGGCACAATAACCGCGCTGGGAGTGGTCAGACTACCCATCGGATTGTGGCTTACTTGCAGGTCATCGGCAAATAAGGTTTGCAAGTCGGAGAGTTTCGCTCCATCCAGCACATCACGTGCCAGTTGAGTGAGAAAGTCGCCTTCCTCTTCTGGAACAATTGCTCCTCCGACCTCATCACCGTAGACCAGTTGAGCAGCCTTCATCTTCCTACCCATGAGGGCCAGGGCTGTCGCTTCCATTGCTGATGTGTAGACTGAGAAAATCGCCTTGACTGGTTGGGTTTGCCCCAACCGCCACACACGCCGGACACTTTGCCAAAGTGTGTAAAGCGAATATTCGATCTCAAAAAACACAACAGTTGAGAATTGCACCAGGTCGAGACCGGTTTCCACAAGCCGAGGGTTACAAATCAGTGCATCGATTGTATTCACCCGTTTGGCAATCCATTCTTCCCGCTTGCGTGGGTCTACATTACCGCCCAGGATGGACACTCTCAGCCCGTTGGCTTGCAAGGGCATCATCACCCGGTCTTGAATATCGCGGGTGCCAGTCTGACGAACATAGATTAGCACTTTTCGCCCTTGCTGTTTCTCAACTTTACAGAAGTCAGCCAGCCAGTTTTCTTTCGGCAACCATTTATGGCCATTCGGGTTGATTGCCGGCAACTCCATCAGCGGCACTTTTCGGATTGATTTCCCGTCCTCGTCATCTACCTCATCCACTAGAACAACCTCATCCCGAAAAGCAGAGTTAGGCCGCGCCAAGCTCCATTGAAGCCAGGTGGAAAGGTATCGACTGGATTGAACCGCTAATTGCTTCAGGCTCCTATCCATGTTGTGGTATTGCTGCCCCTGGTCGTCGAGCATATCCAGTGCAACCACCTCTTCTTTGTAAGCCGGCATCGCCATGTTCAGATCCTTTAAACTCAGGAAGATAGTCGTGTCTAACAACCGACTCACGATGGCTGGGCTGACACCTGGCTGTTCTTTCGCCTGATTACGGTAGCGCCTGTTGCCGGTGTACACACCATCCTCATCCGCGTCATCATTACGTCTTCTCCTGCGCGTTGTTTCGAGTACACCATAGAGTCGAGCCCAGCGTTTCTCATCATGAAAGGCAAAGTCACGCCGGACACCATGGTTCAAGCGGTGTAACAGCCAAAAGATTGAGGTGCTTTTCCCACCAAAAAAAGTGCCGGTGAGAGTCAACGTCCACTTAGTTGATGTCACCAATTGGTGAAACGCCACACCACGATCCGATGACTTGGATTTGAATTGATGCACCTCATCGGCAATTAGCAGCTTAAAAGAGCCCTTGGCATGTTTGGCAATGTACTCTGAAATGCTATGTCGCCGTGCTCCATTGAATTCGAATAGAGGTGTTCCACATGGACGTGTACCCCATACCGAATCGCCGTTTGTATCAAGTTTGATCCTTCCATCTGCGTCCAACTCCCATCCGGGAACACGATTGTGACAGAATTGGCGTTTTTCTGCCAATTCATCTGTGTCAGTTACGGGGACGAAGAAACCATCTTTCTCGACCATCACAACTTTGCCGCAACCCGGACAAGCACAGGCATCCACAAAATTACCAGTCAATGGATCTCTTGCCTTTCGAGTAATTACCGCCGGCTGCCATCCTGCTCCAAATTTGGCAGAGGTATGGGCAACGATTGCCACCCATTTAGGTTTTGCGCCTCCTGTTCTTTGAGCCATTTCGCTGGCTTGTTGGTATTGCTCGAGAAAATCACGAACATCATTAGCATCATAAACCTCGTCACTATTTCGACCGATGCGCCGCAATTCTCGTGCATGTGAGTCGGGGATCACTTCTTCGATCTCACGGATCCACTTGGGAACGAGGTGCGGTGGACAAAGGACGATTGCTGGATAAGCATCAAGCAATTCGAGCACACCGGTTGATATCGTTGTTTTTCCCGTACCCATTTCTGCCTGACAGTTCGCCACGCCGTTCTTACGAATCGAGCGCGCCAAAGCTGCTGCAGCGTGCCGTTGGGCAGGTAACAATCCAGCCCTTTCCTGTCCCGGTAACGGCTTACGCCGTGTCCCGAGTGCATCCAGAACGATTGCCTCCTTCTGCGTCGGGTCAAGATTGTAGAGCGGTTTGTAGGTTTCCAGAACATGCGCAGCGATCTTCTCGCCATGAGCTTTCATAAACTCCGAAAGCCCTTTCACGTCCTGGATCACCTGGATACCATCCTGCTTTAGGACAGCCACCGTTGTAACGAAGCGATCTTTATAGGTTTCCACTACTGTATCCGCTTCCTTGGAGTCAGGCTGCTCGGTCTTTTCAACCACCTTGATCACCCGTCCCTTTATAAGCATTGGTTTACCCGCTTCATCAGTCAAGCGTACCGTGCCCATCATGCCAGAGGCCATGAGCATGGCTATATGACCTTTTTTCAAGGGCATGACTGGCTGTGAGAGCTGCGCCAAACCCCGCGTTGGGTGGATCAGATCCAGCCATTCGCTGGTCTTGTGAACACCTGCTTCAATTGTGGCTTCAACCAATTCATCCGGTTCCCAATCCGTACGCTTGAACACAATTGGTTTGCCGTTCGCACCGCGTGAAGGCGCGGGCAGCAATTCATAGATTGGTTCAATAGCGGTATCGATGGGTTCCAATTCGGTTGTTGCCAGGTTTTGCAGGGAAAGCACCTCCTTCTCGGTGGGAACATGAAAGACTTTGCGCTTGTAAGCCA
>DOEX01000225.1 GCA_003532515.1 Anaerolineaceae bacterium
ATAGTCAAATTTGAAACTGTAACGTAGCATTCGCGCCATCATAAACGTGAGCTTCATCAAGTATAATGAAATGCCAGTGCTTGCCGGTTTCACCATCAAACAGATTCGTAGCATTGGGTCGAAGGAGCAAGTATTCCAGCATGGCATAGTTGGTGGCAAGCAGATGCGGCGGTGCCGCATGCATCTCCTCACGTGATTTCAACTCATTATCTATATCGGGCTCGGAATCACCATACATGTTTTTAAATGCCGTTTTCGCCTGTGCTTTTGTTTCAGGCGTTTCCTGGATGTTGATGTAGCGTCCAAAAGTGATGGCTTGGTATTTTTCGAGGATTCGGCGCAAGCGTTTCATCTGGTCATTAGCCAGGGCGTTCATAGGGTATAACAACAGCGCTCTCACGCCAGGTTGGCTCAATGTGCCAGCATCCTGCTCACGTAATAAGTAATCCAAGATTGGGATCAGGAAGGCCTCGGTCTTGCCTGAACCTGTACCCGTACTGACAACCAGGTTGCGACCGCTTACAGCTTTACGGATGGCTTTGACCTGATGCGCATACAATGGGCGGTCGTACTGTAAAGCATTCGAGCAAAGTTGTTCAAAGCGAGGAGAAAGCACGCCTTCGTCGACCAATTGATGAATACTCAGGTCTTTCTTATAAGGAAGCGCAATCTGCAGCAGCGGACCTTTGACGAGCATATCCTGAGCCTCAATGGCCTGGGCAAACTCCTTGCGAAGCTCTTCATCCTGGAATGGCTTGATGGTTTTCAGGTAATTGATGTAGGTCGACCTGATCTTTTCTGTGGTCTCGAGTGGATGTATTGCCATGTTTACTGCCTCGCTTTAGTTCGCATGATTAGTTTGCTTGATATCATTGACGTCAAAGGGAATGCTTCCACGCAAGAGAACAAAGGATTGAGCCTCGTTCGCATGAGCTTGACGGTGATGTTCATTCATTCTCTGTTGCCTGGGATGATAGAATTTTTTGCATAAACTGCAGCAATAAATTGTTCTTTCATCCCGAAATTGCAGCGTCATTTGGCTAAAATCCATATCTACTTCCACCTTGTTGAGTCCAGTGCCGCCTGCCACTCTGAGAATGAAGTTGGCATCTGCTTTATTGACAGATTGTGCAAGTGTACCATCTAAGTACCTGATGCTAAGAATTTGAATTTCCCCAAAGGGTGTATCCAATATCATTCCAGGCTTGAGCACTCCAGCCGCATGAGGAAACTCCTCAATTAATCTCAGAATCTCTTCAGAATACCGGTCTGAAAGATCAGGTTGTCGCAGTGCCTGTAAGGCTTTTTCAGGACCAAGCTTAAGTAATTCAAAGAATTCCTGGCGTGTTATTTGTTCGAGTTTTTCCTTGTCGATTATCGTTGGCCAAACTTCATCTCTTTGAAGACCAATGAGGATCTTCACATAGCGCAAAATCTGTTCTCGCGATCTTTCGATTGCTAGCGCGCGCAAGAGCAAGTCTTGCAGCCACCCAGGAAAGGTCTGGGTGTTTTCGTCAACGTATGATGCCAATAATGCCGTGAGCAAGTTATCTGAAGCAGAAGACCGATCCAAACCTGCGATAATCTCCAAAGCCCATAAGCTCTGTTCTACGCTCTCAGCTAACAACTCAGCAGTACTTTCAGCTGAGATCCGTCCTTGGGCTATCATGGAAATAATCAATCCCAATAATCCATCGTCTTTGCGAACAAGTAATGCCTTGATACAAGTTGAAGTTACGAGCGGATCATCCACTTTTTCAAGTAATATCTTAGCGGACTCAGAATAGATGCTTGGTGTGATCATGTGTAGGTATTCGACCAAGTTGGGATCACCTTGAGGATACTTTTCCAACATTGCCTCTACCAAATACTGGTGGAATGGATACTGATGAAAGAAGTTTTTTACAGGCTGGTACATGTCCTTTTTTTCTCGGATCCATTTAAGAGCACCGACCAGTGTCTGCACATCCCGCAGATGTCTTAAGTGTGTCGCGGATGCTGACACCATTTCGTCACGTTCATGTGTATCCCCTATCGCATCGAGAATGCAGGCTTTTTCGATCAATTGGCGAAACTGAGCATCATGCCCTCGTTGTGGTGTGTCAAGGAAGGCCAGTCTATCAGCGGGTGATATCAGGTTGACTTTTAAACAGGTTGCATTCTCAGGGGGAATGCTTAAAGGTGGTTCCCACTTGAATTTAGTATAGAAGTAGATTTCGTAGCTTGAAAGAGGTAGTGCGATCTCTGTGAATGTGTATTCACCCCTGTTTTCATCCGGAATCTTTTGTTCAATGGGCTGAGCCCAGGGTAGCCAAGCGGATTTGAGCATCACCCGCCGGTTTTTGAGCGGTAAATCTTCTTCCCATGTTAATTTCCAATCAGACTCAGAGATCTGCTTCAGAGCTGCATCTCTGACATCCAGCTCAGGGCTGACTTCCAAAAGCGCGTATCGAATGGCAGGGCTTTGCCAGTTTTGTTGATACACCAATTGAAATTGGACCTGGGTGTTGATCTCTTGTATGGTGTCAATGAACCCCTTGATCGATGTCTTCAGCCAATCTTTAGAAAAACCTGTTTTTCGAAAATTTGCAAGCTGCAGAAGATTGGTTTCATCATCAGTTTCCACTAATTGGCAGGCTAATCGGTCCGTCATTTCACCGAGTCCATGCATTTCCACATGCAAAGCGCTGCTGGCATATTGAGAAAATCTTGCTTTCGATATGTGGAGAACCTTTTGGGAAAAAGCAAGCAGACTGGGGGAATTTTCTTCAATCAAACCCCATCGTAAGCGAACCACGGGTATGCTAATCGGAACGCGAACTTGATCCCCAGTAACTGTAGGCGTAACCAAATCGAGTTGCACACGCCGCGTCTCCGGTTGAGCAACGATCGAAAAGCCATTGTCTTCACCGGAAATTTCGATGGGATCTGCACCTGGTTGGTTTTCTACCCAGGCGTCCCCTTGAAGATGGATGCTAAACTTTACTGGCTGTCTGGATTCAACTGGAAGTGGTAATTCTTTGGAATAGTTCTTAAGCAAAAGTTTAGGCCATAAGCGCAGGCAAAATTCAGCTTTTATCCCATGCGGACCGCTTACCCTCACATCATAGATTCCCGCTGGTTTTGCTCCCAACAACGTTTCAAGTGATAAGATCGCCCGTGAGCCATCAAATTGGCAGCTGTCCTGGTGCTCCAAAAACGTAACCTGCCGATCAATCTCAGGCAAAGCCACCCCAAATGAAGTCACACGCAGCTTCCACCCCGCAAGCGCTTGGTAATGAGTCACATTTGAGCCGACAGGGATACTGACTGAAGGAAAATCGGAGGTATATAAAGGCTGGGTGGGATTTTCCTGGTAATCAAAAAGGTGCCCACCTGTCAACTCGGGCTGGTCGACTTCCCTTGCCACAGGCACCAGGTTGCCAAGCACATTTCCATCCTGGTGAAGCAGCAGCGAGATCGCATTAGTCAGGTCCCATTCTTCCAACTTCCAATCTTTCCAGTCGCCTGAATAGGATGGGAAGGAATCAAGTTTTTCAATTGTTGTCGGGTCCACTTCCAAGGCTGCCAATTTGGGTGTGAGTAAGTACAATGGCTGAGCTGGCAGTGAAGGAGAACCGTGGATCTGGCGGCGATTTTCGCGGAATGCGACCAAAGGAGCCTGACCTGAAGGTGGAAGCAAAGATAGTGTCCAACGTCTCAACTCTGAATCTTCTATGTCACCCTGTGAGACTGAGGAAATAGAGATGGTGATCTGGCTGGCTGGGGTTGCCACAGGAAATAATTCATCCTGTACAAATTCTCCTGACCTGCGATGATAGACCTCACAAGGGATTACAATTGGGACGACTTGCCCAGGGAAACTGATGTTCCACTGTAGCAGCTGGCTGGCAGCCTGGGTGGAAATTTGCTGTTCAGGAATTCTTAGAACAACCGGTGACTCTTCAGACAACGGGTTGACCTCAAGATAAGGTCGGCTCCAATGAAAGCCGCGCTCTTCTTTTTCTTCGTTATATTGCTCAAAAAACGTGTGGATGTTGTAAGGCAGCTCTGGAACTGCTGAGATTGGCAATACTTCACCATGATTTT
>DOEX01000009.1 GCA_003532515.1 Anaerolineaceae bacterium
GGTCATTACATTGACTGGGCGACCCCCACATTCTATGACACGCTTGTATCCGAGCTGCAGAAACTGCTCGGCGGCATCACCACACCCGCCGATTTCACGGCAGCCGTCGAAGTGGATTATTCCAACTATCTGCTGGAAAAATCGCAGTAAAGAAGTAATGACGAGTCCGCTCAGCATTGAATGAGCGGACTCTTTTTCAAAATGACCACTGGAAACCATATTTACCCAGGAGAAAGCAGGTGGAAAGGCTTGCTCTACCTGCTTCCAGCTCTCTTGATCTACCTTCTTTTTACGTTCATTCCTATCCTGGAGACGTTTCGAGCCAGTTTTTATGATTGGAATGGTTTCAGCGAAGCTCGCAGCTTCATTGGTCTCGGAAATTACATCAGTCTCTTTTCGGATTCACTCTTCCTGAAGGCGATCACGAACAACCTGGTTTTCATCATTTTTTACAGCATTATTCCCATCTTGATCGGGCTGATGCTTTCCGCTCTTCTCACCGGGCAACCGATTCCTGGTTTCAGCTTCTTCAGAACCCTCTATTTTCTTCCTCAGGTGATCAGCATGGTGGTAGTTGGTGTGATTTGGCGTTGGATGTTCAACCCGGTCAGCGGTCCAATCAACCAGTTTTTATCCCTTATCGGTCTCGGGCAATTCCAGCAAGCCTGGCTGGGTAGTTTTCAATATGCGCTGCCAGCCGTTGGCTCAATCGGTACCTGGGTGCAGTATGGCTTTTGCATGGTACTCTTCCTGGCAGGCATACAGCGCATCCCGTTGGAATATTACGAAGCTGCCAGTCTGGATGGTGCCAATGCCTTCAAACAGTTCGTTTACATCACGGTTCCTGGTCTGAAGTCAGAAATTGGCGTGGCAATGATCACAACCATGATCGCCGCTCTGCGGGTTTTTGACCTGATCTATTCGACAACACGTGGCGGTCCGGGGGATTCAACCCTTGTAACAGGTTTCCTGATCTATCGCTCAGCGATTCTCAACAACCGTATTGGTTACGGTGCTGCCATAGCCATGGTTTTAACTTTGATCATTCTGGCATTGTCCTTCCTTATTCGCCGCCTAATGAGTGAAAAACATGGAGAGCAAGCATGAGCATTCGCTGGAAGAGGCTTCTGCCCCGTTACCTTGTTTTAACGGTTTTCATGCTAATCGTTTTGCTTCCGGTTTGGGGAATGCTGATGAGCGCTTTCAAATCGGACACCCAAATCGCCTCCTCACCCTTCAGTTTGCCTGAAACCTGGACCCTGGAAAACTTCCAGCAAGCCTGGACAGTTGGTAAATTCAACGTCTTCTTCAAAAACAGTGTGATCGTGACCACTGTTGTGGTCGTTAGCAGTGTCTTTCTCTCCACACTAAGCGGTTATGCCTTTGGTCAACTACCCATGCCAGGGAAAAATCTGCTCTTCCCACTCATGCTGCTCGGCTACATGGTACCATTCGAGGCTGTCATCATTCCACTTTATAACTGGATGGATACCCTGGGCTTGCGTAACACTTACTGGGCTATGATCTTGCCCCAGATCGGTTTGAGTGTGTCCTTCGGCACGCTTTGGATGTCTTCTTTTTTTGAAAATGCCCCTAAGGAACTGGTGGACGCCGCCACAATTGATGGATGCAATCGCTGGCAGACACTTTGGCAAATCCTTTGGCCTTTAGCTCGTCCAGCCACAACCACCCTGGTGGTTCTCATTTTCATGTGGACCTGGAACGAGTTTTTGTTGGCTTTGGTCATGGTCCAAACAGAGGCAATGCGTACCTTGCCAGTGGGTCTGGCATTCTTCCAAGGCAAATACACTTCCAATCTTTCACTCATGGCTGCCGGTGCAATCATCGTCGCTCTGCCTACGGTTCTAATTTACATCCTCTTCCAACGTTTCTTCATCCGCGGTATGCTGGGTGGAGCAATCAAGGGGTAGTTTTCTGAATTTTTTGTCATTCTGAACGAAGTGAAGAATCTTCACGATAGTAGGGTCGAGGCAGGCCTCGACCGCAACATATAAAGGAACAGGCAGGCCTTTTCCCTACTAATCCAAATTCTTTTCAAACGTTTCTTCATCCGCGGTATGCTTGGCAGAGCAATCAAGGGGTAGTTTTCTGAATTTTTTGTCATTCTGAACGAAGTGAAGAATCTTTACGGTATAAGATAGCACCCATTACACAGTGTCACCGATACTACGTCCAACTGCCGTCTATCAGCTATGAGCTACCAGCCATCAGCTGCCACTCCCGATCCCTGCCCCCTGCTCCCTGCTCCCTACATTAACAATCCATAAGACCAACCGTCACCTCTATACATTCCATTGAAATCTCCTCGTTGGTTTCCTATAATGACTACAACAAAAAAATAATAGGAGGCGTATGTCAGACAACATCCCTGAATTGCCCTTAACGAATGAACAATTAATTAACGATTATCGCCTGGGTTTTCGTTCACGCCAGGCTTCCATCATCGGTCGCCGCGAAGTGCTGACTGGTAAAGCCAAGTTCGGCATTTTTGGTGACGGCAAGGAACTCATCCAGCTCACAATCGCCCACCATTTTCGCCCTGGCGACTGGCGCTCCGGTTACTACCGTGACCAAACCTGGATGATGGCGCTTGAATTGATTAACCTGGAGCAGTTTTTTGCGCAACTCTATGCGCATGCTGACCCTAATTTTGACCCTCACTCCGGTGGTCGCAATATGAACGGGCACCTGGCCTCTCAGCTCATTGATGAAAACGGAGAATGGCTAAGTCAATCTGACCGCTACAATTCTTCAGCCGATGCTGCTCCAACCGCCAGCCAGATGCCCCGCTCAGTCGGTTTGGCATATGCCTCGGTGCTTTACCGGCAACTCGAAGAGCTGAAACAATTTGACAAATTCAGCAATAATGGCAACGAAGTCACCTGGGTTTCTATCGGCAATGCATCTACGGCAGAAGGTCCTTTCTGGGAAGCGGTTAACGCCATTGGTGTGCTCAAAGCACCAGCCATCATCAGCATTTACGATGACGGCTATGGTATTTCAGTGCCGAATGAATTTCAGATGGTTAAAGAAAATATTTCTGCCATTTTAGAAGGCTTCCAGCGCATACAGTGTCCGGCAGATCAGTGTGATCATGGTTACGATATCTACTCCGTGCGAGCCTGGGACTTTCCCGCTCTGTGGAATGCTTACGAGATGGCGGAAGAAGCCGCCCGCAAGTACCATATCCCAGCCATTATTCACGTCACGGATGTCACCCAACCCCTGGGTCACTCAACTTCAGGTTCACATGAACGTTACAAGTCAAAAGAACGCCTTGATTGGGAATTGGAATATGACAGTCTTCGCCGCTTCAGGCAATACCTGGTAGATCATAGCGTCGCGACTGACGAACAATTTGACCAGTGGGAAGCAGAAGACAAACAAACCGTCGAACAGGCTCGCAAAAACGCCTGGGATGCCTTCCAAAATCCGATCAAAGAAACTCGTAGTAATGCAATTGGGCTCATCAAAAACCTTGCCCTTCGCGAAACTGCGAGAAAGCAAGAATTGAGCGAGATTGAGAGTAAATTGGTCTCGATCCCAGACCCGCTTTACCGGGATGTTGCTGAAAGTCTGCATAAAGCCCTGGTCCTGACAGCAGGTTCAAAGAGCGATGCATGGAAACAAGCTTTCGATTTCAACAAGCAACTCAACGATGAGAAGACGGCTTATTACAACAAGTTCCTGCTTTCCGATTCTGAGCATTCCCCACTTTTGGAAAAAGGTGTGCCATCTAAATTCAGCGAAAATTCGAAAACGGTCATGGGATTTGAAATCGTCAATCAAGCCTTTGACGAGATGCTCGCCCGCGATCCGCGCGTAATCGCCTTTGGTGAAGACGTTGGTAATCTGGGTGATGTCAACCAGGGTTTCCGCGGTCTTCAGGACAAGTATGGTCTCTTACGCGTTGCTGATACCGGCATTCGCGAAGCCACGATTCTTGGTCAAGGTATCGGAATGGCGTTACGCGGCTTACGACCGATCGCCGAGATCCAATATCTCGACTATCTTCTCTACGCTCTGCAAATTATGGCAGATGACCTCTCCAACCTGCGTTGGCGGTCAGCGGGTCGGCAGCAAGCACCGCTGATCGTACGGACCCGTGGTCATCGACTGGAAGGAATTTTCCATTCCGGTTCACCCATGGCTGGCATCATTAACCTGGTGCGAGGCATGCATGTTTTGGTTCCTCGAAACATGACCCAGGCTGCCGGTTTTTATAACACCTTGATCGAAGGCGACGACCCCGCTATCGTGGTTGAAGTGCTCAATGGCTACCGCCTGAAAGAGCGTATGCCCGATAATATTGGCGAATTCAAACTGCCTCTAGGCGTGCCTGAGATTCTACGCGAAGGTAAAGACCTCACGCTTGTCACTTATGGTGCCACCGTTCGCATCGCTGAAAACGCGGTCGAAATGCTTTCAAAAGTCGGAATCGAAGTGGAATTGATTGATGTGCAATCGCTATTGCCTTTTGACCGACCTGGAATGATCAAGGAATCAATTAAAAAGACTTCGCGTGTCCTCTTTGTGGACGAAGATGTACCAGGTGGTGCCAGCGCATACATGATGCAGCAAGTTTTAGACGACCAGGAAGCATGGCAGTGGCTGGATTCAGCGCCACAAACACTTTCGGCAGCCGCCCATCGTCCTGCCTATGGAACCGATGGTGATTATTACAGCAAGCCGAATGCAGAAACAATTTTCAATAAAGTTTATGAGATCATGCACGAAAGCGACCCCAAGCGCTTTCCTCTGATCGGATCAGGAGAGTAACATGGCAACTAAATTAATCGCCCCAAGAACTGGCGAAGGTGTTGAAGAACTGACCGTCACCAACTGGATCAAAGAAGTTGGTGATCAGGTAGGTGAGATGGAATCGATCCTCGAGATTGAGACCGACAAAGTCGTGACTGAATTCCCCAGCCCGGTGGCTGGTACCCTCTTGCGAATCGACGTGCCTGCTGGCAGTATCGTTAAAGTTGGCGATAGTATGGGTTTGGTTGGCGAGCCTGGTGAATCGACAGACGAGACTGTGCAACCGGCTGCTTTGGAAGAGAAACCTGCCCAAACTGAGAAAACTGAAGAAGTTGAAGTCGAGACATCCACACAGGCAACAACGCCAGCGGATGAGAAACCTGTCCAAAAATCTGCTTTCCTTTCACCGCTGGTCCGGAAAATGTTGGATGAACACCAGCTTGACCCGGATTTGATCGAAGGAACCGGTTCGGGTGGACGCATAACCAAGCAAGATGTCGAAACGTACTTGGTCAACCCAAAGAAGGTAAATCAAACCGTAAATGAACCCAAGACTGTGGTGAAAGAGAAGCCTGTGCAATCAACCCAGGTTGTCCCATCCACCAGCGACATTCCGGGTGTCCTCATCCCCCATACCTCCACACGCAAACAGATTGCTGCCCGAATGGTTGATTCCGTTCATACCTCGCCGCACGTTTTGACCGTGATGGAAGTGGACATGACCCGTGTCCTGGCACATCGTAAGGCCAACAAAGACAAATATGCTGCCGATGGAGTCAACCTAACCCTGACAGCCTATTTTGTTGCAGCAATCGCTAAAGCGCTGAGCGAGCATAAAATTGTCAACGCTACATGGACAGATGAAGGCATCTTCGCCTACTCAGATATCAATATAGGAATGGCTGTTGCATTGGGAGAAGGTGGGCTGATCGTGCCGGTCATCAAGCAGGTCCAGAACCTGTCTTTGAAAGGCATCGCATCCCAGGTCAATAATCTGGCAGAGCGCGCCCGTAACAAGAAACTGAAGCCAGATGAGGTACGTGATGGTACATTTACTCTCACCAATCATGGCACTGCCGGTTCACTCTTTGCTATGCCCATCATCAACCAGCCCCAGTTAGGCATACTGGGCACAGGTGCCATGCAGAAACGCGCAATCGTGATTACTGATGAGAACGGCAACGACTCCATCGCCATCCGCCCAATGGTCTACCTATCGTTGGTCTTCGACCATCGCGCAATCGACGGCGAAAGCGGAGACAACTTCCTGGCAGATGTCAAGAAAACACTTGAAAACTGGTCGGATTAATCCGTTATTTGAATTTCAATTTACAGGCTCTCTTACGAGAGCCTGTTTCTTTAGCAAACTGCTTTGATTGCGTCATCGCGAGCCTCGTCTTCTAAGCAAACTCTAGTTGATAGGAGAAACTCCAATGTAGTTGAAACATTTCTTAAGTAGATCGTGCCGCCAACCCCTCCAGCCCATTTTTTTGGGCGGGGGGACTGCTTGCGTGCCGGAGGCTGGGGGATTGAGGGGGTGGGTGTCTAAGCTTTTTAATCAGGTTGGTACGACGAAATGTAGGTCGGAATGAGCCCGCCAATTGTAGTCAAAATCATCTGACTTTTCGCGGGCTCACTCCGACACAAAACCGGTAAAAACTAACCTTAAAAACTCCCGCGGTAAAACGCTCTTGCCCTGGCTTGCAATGGTTTGGCTGGAGGAACTGCTTGCGTGCCGGAGGCTGGGGATCGAGGGGCTGAGTTTTTTCCCGTTGGAAATCAAAAAATCGGACGATATGTAGGTCGGAATGAGCCCGCTAATTGTAGTCATAATCAACTGACTCTCCGCGGGCTCATTCCGACACAAATCTGGTAAAACCTAACCATAATATTCCAACGATAAGACGCGCTTCTTATGGCGGAGTGAATTCCTCTATCTCTAAATTACACAATCCTGTTTTCGTAATTACAGAACTATGTCTACACTCCCTCTCTACAGTTATGCAGTTAAAGGTATAACAATGCTACCGTCATGATTTGATTTTCTTTTTATCGATTTACTCGTAAAAATTAGTAAAGACAAAAATCACCTTCTTCAACCTCTGATAAAATTCACCACAAGGAGACTATCATGACACAAAAACAATGGACAAAATCCCCGGATTTCAAACTGGACCTTACAAAGAAATATTCCGCCACGTTCAAAACCGACAAAGGCGACATCAAAGTAGCGCTTTTCGCCAGCAAGGTTCCCAACACGGTTAACAATTTTGTTTTCCTTGCCCGTGAAGGCTATTACAACGACACCATTTTTCACCGGGTGATCCCGGATTTCATGGCTCAGGGCGGCGACCCCACTGGCACTGGTCGTGGCGGTC
>DOEX01000017.1 GCA_003532515.1 Anaerolineaceae bacterium
CGCCGCTGGTGCCTTGAGACGTTGGACGGAAACTTATGAACTCTGAATTAAATAGGCAACTTTTTGAGTACTCTCGGAAGAATTTTGAGGAGAGCAGTGATCGTGCTCTGCTGTCGGCATCACTAGAAGGTATGCTGCTAGAACGCCTGAGAGTGACAGAGAACCCCGCCACTGAGGCGTTGGAAATCGTAGAAGACCTAAAGCGTGCTGGGCACGATCTCTGGTCCTGGGATGAGTCCGATGATTTTACTGTCTGGGGTGATAATTACATTAATCCTCCACTTCCCACACGGTTCTTAATTGGGATGTATTGGCCAACAGAAGATGATCCATCCCAACCATTCAAAGTCACAGTGTCGTTCGGTATATGGCCTAAGAAAAATACCGATTAAAAAGGATGTCCAACACGCCACTAGAGCCGTTTCGCTGACGCTCCCGGCTCAGCGGCATACCCGTTGAGCGAGGAAAAATCATGACAAATGAATCACATGAATACCAAGTCGTCCTCGAATTTCACGGCGATGATGCAGAAAATTTTGATCGTGTGATCGCACTTGAGATGAAACTTGAAGTAGAACTTTTAAGTGGTGAAGTCGATGGGCACGATGTGGGCGGCGGCATTGTAAATATCTTCATCGACACCAGGGACCCGAAGCGATGTTTCGAAGAGGCAATGCAGATCATAAACGACATGGAGCCAAAGCCAGTTGAAGCAGGGTATCGCGACTTCGAAGATGAAGACTACATACGGCTTTTACCAGCGAACGATTTGACGCCGTTTGAACTGAAATAATAACCAGAGACCCCAACAAGACCGATACAGCCGTGAGTCCAGCTGATCCGCCACGACGGGCAAGAAAACAAAATGAAAATAAAGCCGATAAAACCAAGGGCAATCGACGGGACAGTATTGTCTGTGACCATTGGGAGAGAGTACGAAGTGCTAGGAATTGAGGCCAATGATTTCAGGATATTGAATGATTCTGATAAAAAGCCGTACGGCAACGATCCAGCTCTATTCGATCCAGAGTGCTTTGAAGTCACTGATGCCTCAGAGCCGTCATTCTGGGTCTGTTCAGTTGGTGAAGATGGCGAAAGATATTGCTATCCACCTGAATGGAACAATATTGGATTTTTCGAGGACTATCATGATGGAGTGGAAGAGGTCAGAAAACAGTTTTGGGAAGATCTTCGGCGGTACTACCCGCTGACGTGGCATGAGCGAACGACCGAGAAATAAGCGAGCCCAACAAGACAGAAACACCGGCCTAAAACCGCCGGTGTTCTGCCAAAACGTTAGACCAAAGGGATTTAAAGATGAGCAAAAAACAACAAAATTTTGCTGACCTCAATTTCATATGTGAAAGGGTTGTGTGGTATCTCAAGCAAAAACCAGAAGATTTGATGGTACATTTTAAAACTCACAAGATGGATGCCCTTTATTCGATTCCAGATAAAAAAAGAGGGATGATTTTCTGCGGGCGTGATGCGTCAACAAAATTCTACAATATTGCAGAGCGATACTTAAGTTCACAGAAGGAAGAAAAAAATAAGACAAATTTGGATGCGTTTGTTAGCAAGCTTAAGGAGGAATTCTCAAGAAGATTTCTTCAAGGCGGCGAAAACATAACAGAAATTAACATGGATAGGATGATCTCTACTGCCTACCGAAGCCTCTCCCGGGATTTTAAATCGCTGATTCACTATATCCCCTGTTCTATATTCTCATCAAATTACATACAAAAATTTAATATTGGGCCAGTAAGTTTTCTCTATAAGACAGAGTTCGAATCAAACTATGGAGATGAAATTAAAAAATTGAGGATTCAAATCAAGGAACAGCATCGCGAACAATGTGCTTCTGCAATCGCGAATGGATTTCCCGCAGCACGTGTTGCAACAGAGGATCAGTCGCAGCAGCTAGCTGACCATCTGGTAGAAGGTCTTCTCTCCTCGTTTGGGGGCTACGAATGGATTGCAATTGTAGAAATCCCCAAATGCAATGAAAAAGTCTCTTACAACAGAGCAATATCGGCAACAAAGATGGCGTTGAACATACTCAAACTCCTGCTTGGAGGTGAGTTTACCTATCGAATAAGAACTGGGGTAGATCACGGTGAATCCCCAACATCGGCAAGGTTAACCAGAAAAGAAGATGGAAAGCTTGACATTTCTCTATTAAGATCTGCTAGTGGCAATGTCGTTGGAGACGAGTGGTTAGATATTTTGCATAATCAGGCTTCTTATTATTTTGGTTTAGCAACAAAAGTCCTGAAATTGTCTATAGGGTTCAGTGACCCTCCTCCGCTATGCACACGATTTATTGATGCACTTTCATGGTATGGTGATGCAGTTTCTGAACGATCCTACGCGGCCAAAATTGTAAAATACGTGACATCCATCGAAAGAATCACTGGGACTGGCATTGAAAAAGATGATGACGGACGCGAGAGGACGGTTACAGAAATAGTTACAAATCGCTCTTCAATACTCCATTCAATCACCACAGGTGAGACCATCTCTGAATCAAAGCTTAAAGTGTCCGATATCTACGAGTGCCGATCAAACTTGGTTCATGGATCGCTTTCCCCATTCGATGAATCCTGTGTTGCTTATGCGCATAAAGCAGGAGAAATTTCGAGAATGGTTTTACTCGCTGGGCTGGACTATTTTTCTTGTTTAGGACTCGACGACCTGTCAATAAGCCAAAAACAACTCAAAAATAGTTTTAAAAAGCTTGAAGCAAAATATTTGCGACAGAAAGACGAAATGGCCTAACCCTCGGGTGCTGCTGTTTCCGCTTCGCTCCCCAGCAGACCCTCATACCGTTGGACAGACAACCAGTAGAGGAAAGAATGACCACAGTCACAGTGACCTGCCCCTTTTGTGGCTATAGCAAATCCATACCCACCATGAGCGTCTCTTCGCGTCCTGGCAAGGTAACCTGCCCAAAGTGCAAAGGGATCTTTTCCTTTAGCGGACACCCGTATGGGAAGGAGGATGAAGTCGTTGCCGGTTCAAAGGGTTTAAATGACACAGATAAGCCGCCGACCACTCCAGAAATCCAGCCCCACAAAAAATTAAGAAAAGTGCAGTATTCACCAGGCGTTGGTTGGATATTGATCGCCTTTGTCTTTCTTTGGTTTGGTGGTATTGGGTTTTTAAACGTCATTATGAAGATATTTGTTGTGCCGACTCTTTCCAAACTGGAAAACACAGTTCAAGAGTTAACAATTCTTGAGAAGGCCACAAATGGTGACGATATCTACCTGGTGGGGCTAAAGATCAAACATCCCATTCAGGAGTTATCGGCCAGTGTAGTAGCACCTATCTTTGAAAATCACTTGTTACATGGCATGAGTATTTTTCTAAAGGATGACACGGTACAGGCCGGCAATATTTTGATCTTTAGGCAACCCGATGTCATCAAAAATTCTGACCGCGTTGATAGCTCCAACTCTGAGAAACTACCTGATTACACATACTTGTTTAACAAATCCATGTTTGGTTTGTATGACAGCATGTTTCGCACAAAAATGTCAGACTTCAGTTGGTGGAACCTGATTGGCGATGTGAGAGTAGTCTACCTCCTTATGATGAAATCTATAATGTCACCAATGTATTTTGAAAATGGAAATTTGTATCACATAAAGACCAGTCATTTTTCCGGATATCTGTACCGTGGCGAGTATGGCAAAAATAAAAATGGGAAAATGAGACACATCAGTGAACTCTGGTTTGAAAGACATGGCACTTTCTTCAATATTATCGCTCTTGGAGAAGAAAATCGCGACTTCAGTGAATTTATATCAAACTTGGAAGCTGTAAGTGAAGCCGAAGCAGATGTAATAATGAGCAAGTATAATTCTTCAGCCGTATCGCAAGACATAGAGTTGGCTTCAAAGCTGAGTCGCAGGCTAACGACAGAGGATCTGGAAAAAACCGTAACTTTGCTGAAAGCACATAAAGCGGCAGGAGACAAAATCCCAAATACGGATTTCGAGAAGGAGCTGCTTTATCTGAAAAATGCACACTGACATGAATAGGGCAGGCGAAGGGTGGCACATGAGATTATAAAATTTGCCAGGTGAAAGATGCCCAACCGGCCAGTGGAGCAGTGAACCCGCTCACCGGCCAGACGTTGGACATCTCGATTTACATGACCTAATAATGAAAATGAAAACCATATTTCCCTTAGCCGTAGTTCTTTTAGTCTCGTTTTCACCCTGGATACTAGGGATTCATCTGATGCTGTCATTTGGCCAAAAAAACCGAACACCATTAGAAGATCAGGTGCGTAACAGTAAGAGTTCCTATATCGATAATGTAATTGCTACCAAGCGCTACGGTAATCTGAAAACAGATGGAGACGGTTCATTTTCGCCTCTATCAGAGGTTATCTTATACTCGCGCAAGGATAAGGTCTGGTATGAGCTTGTTGAAGACCTCATTCGATATGGAGCATCAGTAGATGAAGCCACAATTTTCGATACACCTCTGCAAACAGCTGCGTTCAAGAACGATATCGAGATGATCAGACTGTTAGTAAAACATGGTGCCAAAGTTGATTTCCCTAACTGCCGTGGCGAGACACCACTGATGAAAGCTTCTTTGACCGGCAATAAAGAGGCGATCATTGAACTGCTTGCATTGGGCGCAAATAGAGATATTCGAAACGAATTCGGTCAGACTGCGAAAGACATGGCTAGAAGTAATTATATTCAAGCACTGTTTGACGCGGCAAAAAACTAAACCACATGAATATAAAGAATATTCGAACATATATTGTGAGATGGGTTGTCTTTTCGCTCTTACCGTTGACCGCAAGTTTGGTCGTGCTTCTTGGTTCATTTAATGAAGGAATCAAGTCATACAATTCATGTGTTGAGAAGAGCCGTGCGTTTCTGCCGGCTGAAATAATTGGCACGTGCTGCGTTATTCGCGATAGGTTCGAAAGCAAAGTTATTCAAAACAAAGACAGACTATTGATTCCATATTCTGACGATGTTCGCATTATGTGGAGTCGAATGCATTCCCTGTCAGCATTCCTGACATGCCTTTTTCTGACTCCAAATCTCCTGTACGTCTTCTCGTTATGGATGCACAACGTACGTAGAATCCTTGTTGGGTTGGCTGATCTTACCTCAATAAGCGTATATGCGTATTTGATCATATCATTTGTCTACCAGGTTGCCACATTCAAAGACAGTTGATAGGTTTTGGTGAAACAGGAGTGCTGGAGGGGGCTGCCCTTGAAAATGGAAAATGATTCCCAACCAGCCGGTTGCACGCCGCCCCGCCCGGAAAACCGACCGGAAAATCGGGGGACGCTCTTGTCGGAAAATCGGGGGACGCTCTTGTC
>DOEX01000145.1 GCA_003532515.1 Anaerolineaceae bacterium
GAAACTCCGGGTACGCTTGATGCTGTCTGGCAATTAGAGACGGATGATTGCGCACCAATAAGCCTGATGAGTACCCTGGGCTTACAGGCACGCAGTTTTCAGATCATGCCCCAAATCAGCTTAAACAAGATCGCCCAGGAAAGAATCCAGGATTTTTTCTGTCAACCTTGCATCGATCTGGTTTTCTCCAATTATGTCAAGTTGACAGTGACCCCCTTCACTGATCTGAAGGCAGTGATTGAGTTTTGGGTTCGCAGTGGCGACTGTGTGCAAGGGCGAATAAGTATCACCAACCATGGGGAATCCAATATCGAAGCGGGGGCGAGGTTAGCTGCCAGCCTGATCGCGTTACAGGGCAATTCCGATCTCAAGCCGACGCGGCAAGGCTTTCAAACGAACCTGAAGGGGCAAACCGGCAGTCTTACTGTCCACTTGATGATGGAAGGAAGCTCGAAAACTGTCCTGAGTCCTCATCTGGCGCTGGAACAAAGCAAACAGCTCGGTCCGGGGCAAACGCTCCAGACCCTCTGGCGATGCGATATTCAAAAAAATGGTGGCGAAAATCATTTTGTATCAAGAAGATTCCCTACCAACTGGGATGGCGAAATCGCACGGCTCGAGGTAGCCAATCAAACGCGGATGGTTCAAATCTCCACTCCTCAATCTAATTGGGATGCTGCTTTTTATTCCAATCAAAACCAGGCTTTCCAGCTATTACGCAAGAATGCCGAGGGACACGTTAGCCCAGACAAAAGTCGTAGTATCCATTCTGCCTTTAATATTACGAACACAAGTGCACATACAGGTATCTCAGCCTTGGAATTATGGCAACTAGTCGGCAGTTTGCTACCTGCACAACCTGAACATGCGGCAAATTTGTTGGCAGATTTCCTAGCTAAATCCTCAGCAGATGTAGATAACAACCCATCGGTTGCCTTACCCTTCCCGTGTTTGTGTGACCTCACCTGGCGTGTACATCAGCAACTTCAGAAAAAAGACTACTTACTCGAAATTTACCCGGCTCTCAAGGCGCTGAGTCTTGCATGGTTTACTCCTGATCATGACCGTGATCAAGACGGTATTCCTGAATGGACGAGTATTGAGCAATGCGGTCTTACCACTTTGCCAGCTTTTAACCTGATCAATGAAAACAGCTTGCCTACGCGCATCAGCTTTACCGAACAACTCAATCTCGCCGCCTTGCTAGCTATCGAACTTGGGGAATTGCGGAAAATTGCTCAAGTCGCGGAAGACCAAACCGCAATCAACTTCATTGACGATCACCTTACTATTCTGAAAGCTTTCATAGCAAGTTTTGTGGAGAAGGACTACGAAAATGGCTGTCTTGATCGCGAGAGCCATCGCTGGCACTCAGGTGAAATGCTATACCAAGGTGATTTACGCGGATTTGGAGAAAAGTCGATCTATTTAAAAAAGCCAGCCCGCTTGAATTTGCGCATTAAAACACCCTTGCAGCTCAAAAAGCCCTCAGTCTTCTACCTTCACGGAGAAAATGAAGAGGGTGAGCAAGTTGCCGAACCTCTTGAACCTGCCAATTTGGTCTGGCTTCCTGGCAGCTTTTTCTATACCACCACGCAGATTTATACTCGCATCGATAAAATCAGCAACCTTCAAATGGATAAATGCCACTTGCAAATCCACCAGGCAAATTTAGAGTGTCACGACTTGGGGCTGTTACTTGCCGCTCCAGTTGAAAATGAGCAAGAGAGTAACGAAACAGAGACGAAAAATGAGTGGCATCTTAACTCAATCTTAGCTGGTTCCAGTTATGGACTGCCTGAACTATTGGACCTAAACGCTGAAACAAAGGTGGTCAACCTGGGTTGGAACCTCCTGGTCCTGGCTGAATTGATCCGCAGAGGTGAGTTGGAGGCAGCATATCAGCTGCTGGATCAACTCCAACAAGCTCAAATCAATCAACTGAGCCTTGAACACAGTAACACCGATCGCTGGAGCAGCCAGAATGGTCGTTTCCTGGGGTTGCGCAACACGGTCGGTGGCTTGTTGCCAGTAAGTTTGATTTTGGACCTGGCAGGTATCCGTATTTTTAATGAGAATAAGGTCAGCTTACGCGGTAAAAACCCTTTTCCCTGGCTTTTCAAGGTCCAGTATCGAGGTCTTGAAGTTACCCGTGATGGAAAAAATGCAACTGTGCGTTTTCCGGATGGAACCGTGCAATATCATTTCGGCAGCACCCAAAAAACATTCACCAACCAGGTTGAAGAAGCCGCCTGAAGTTAAAGTAAAATCAGCGTATGCGGTTAAGACTTTTTCGATTCCTGCTACTCATTCTGACACTTACAGTTCTGGCTGCTTGCCGACCCTCCAGCACCCCGACACCTGCACCTAGCATTCCTCCCATCCTCAGCGAAGAAGCGTTGCTGCAAACATCGGTTGCCCAGGTCACCCAGGCTGCTTTCGAGACACTCGACTTCCTACCTACATCAACCGCCACCAGCACTGCTACCCCCCTCCCACAAATCACCCAGATTGCCACTATTGCACGCAGCGCTACACCCGAGCCCACCCCAACCAGCGACCTGCCCTGCAACAAAGCTGGAGCGGGTGTGCCATTCGACATCACCATCCCTGACGACAGCCCCATGTATGCTGGTCAGGAGTTCATAAAAACCTGGCGTCTGGTAAATCGCGGGAGCTGCAAGTGGACACGACTTTACAAACTGGTCTTCTTTTCACAAAATTCTATGAGCGCTCAACAAGAACAATTCCTGAGCGGCGAGGTGCTGCCAGGTCAGGCAATTGACCTGAGCGTCAAGTTTTATGCACCACTTGCTCCAGGTAGTTACCAAAGTAACTGGATGCTACAGGATCCGGATGGCAACCTGTTTGGAATCGGGTTCAATGCTGACGCACCATTTTACGTCAAAATTATTGTTACCAACGACCCCACGCCCACGCCAACCATCACTCCGACACCAACTTCCACACCTTAAAACAGCTATCAAATTCCCATCTTTGCAAACGACAATCCATTGAGTATTCGGTGTCAATTTTCTCGGCTGATTACACTCGCTCCCGGTAGGTGGTTTGGGGGTGGGCATTTTTCTATGAGAACTTGACAAGAAGTACGCCCATTGAAAGATTTTCTGCAAAGAATCCCTCTTTTAGGTTAAGATTAAGCACGCCTAAAGGAGAATCCTATGAAAGAAACTAACCCCAAAGATCCCGAGAACATGGCGGGCTACATCGAATCCCTTCCAACAGACCTTTCTACTGCACGGCAACAAGGTTTGGAAGCGCCCTTACCCAATTATCCAAAAATCCAGAAGATACTCATCAGCGGCATGGGCGGATCTGCCATCGGCGGGGATCTTTTTGCAAGCTATCTGGCACCGCTTTCCGCGGTACCTATCATTTCTCGTCGGGACTATGACCTGCCAGCCTGGGCAGAAGGTCCGGATACATTGGTGGTTTGCTCCTCTCACTCAGGCAACACCGAAGAAACCCTTAGCAGTTTCCATACTGCAAAAGAACGAGGTTGCTCCTTGCTGGCAATTTCTACGGGGGGAGTGCTGCAACGAGAAGCGCTGGCAGCCGGGGTTCCACATTGGTATTTCAACCATACCGGGCAGCCCAGAACCGCGATTGGCTGGTCGTTTGGACTTTTGCTCGCTTTAGCAGAACGTTTGGGCTTGATCTACAATCAACAAAAGGATATCGACAAAGCGGTTGCGATTATGAAAGAGCAATTTCAATTGCTTGAGCCATCAAAACCCCTAATAGAAAATTCAGCCAAACGCCTGGCGGGGCAACTGCTCGATCGCAATATCGTGATTTTTGCCGCCGGTGCAGTGGAAGTGATTGCCCGACGTTGGAAAACTCAAATTAATGAATTAGCAAAAGCCTGGGCAAGTTTTGAAGGCATTCCTGAAATGAACCACAACACACTGGCAGGCTTGGTCTTCCCTGAGTCACTCTTCGAGAAAACGTCAGCGATCTTTTTGCAAGCTCCCATGGATCATCCCCGCAATCAAAAACGGATCGATTTGAGCACGCAGTTCTTCCTTGAAGCAGGGATTGGTGTGGATTCTGTTGTTGCAAGGGGTGAAGGTCGCCTGGCGCAACTTTGGAGCCTGCTCCAATTTGGAGATTATGTTTCCTATTATCTTGCTCTGGATTATGGAATAGACCCGACACCGGTAGAAGCCCTGAACGCGTTTAAAGCTGCTTTATCGGAAGAGTAGGTTTTTCTTGTTACTTCCATACCCCTCTTAAAAGAGAAGGGAGATGTAGGGCGTGATTGAGGACGTTATTGTATTATTCCCAAGATCAATTTTTCTGTCCTCAATCCTCCACAACCACAATCTTCAAATTAGTAACTATCTATTTAATGTGGGACCAGGTCTGGCGGATTGAAAGCACGGTCCAGGCTCAATAACCAAAGCTTCTGGTGCTTTCAATCCTGCCCTACCCGTATCAACAGCGCCTACACCAATCGTTCCCTTGCTTGCTGCCAGATTTGGTCAAACATCTCAACTGTCAAGCGACCGGTTTGTGTGTTTTGCAAGCTGGGATGGTATGAACATAAAATCCATGGCAAATCTTTGCGTAGATGGTAAAACGCACCGTGACCGAATACGATTTCCTTCCTGGGCAATTCAGAAAAACCGGGTAACTTGAGCAAACTGTCCAGAGCAATCTTTCCCAATACCACTATCCCTTGGAGGTCAGGCAGAAGCGAAATCTCACTCTCAAGCCATGGTTGACAGTTCCTAAGTTCCTCAATTGTCGGTTTATTTCCAGGAGGAGCACAGCGACCAGATGCAGTGAGCCAACAATCGTGTAATTCTAAACCGTCACTACGAATTTTCGAGTCGGGTTGATTGGCAAAACCTGCCCGATAGAGGGCTGGAAAAAGAAAGTTTCCAGATCCGTCTCCGGTAAACATTCTGCCAGTTCGGTTTGACCCATGCGCGCCGGGCGCCAGTCCCAGGATGAGCAAGCGTGCCTTGGGGTCGCCAAAACCGGGCACCGGTTTGCCCCAGTAATCCCAATCAAGGTAAGCACGTCGTCTAACCCTCGCCACCTCTTCGCGCCATTGCACCAGGCGTGGGCACTTTCGACAAAAGGTAATTTCTTGCTCTAATTTTTCAAGATTGGTTTCCATTCCCAAAGTTTACCAGAGCCTCAAAATTTTTCTTAAAAGAAAAAGCCATCCTCTAATTTTCGGATGGCTTTTGATTTCGACAAAATCTGATTCTTAGCGTTTGAAAGACAGGGCGTTCCAGCCAGCGTATTCACTGGTCAGGTCAAGTTCTTGCTCGATGCGCAGCAACTGATTATATTTTGCAACGCGGTCAGAACGGGCGGGGGCACCGGTCTTGATCTGACCCATGTTCATGGCAACTGCCAGGTCGGCAATGGTGCTGTCTTCGGTCTCACCAGAACGGTGCGAGCAGACTGCACGCCAGCCGTTGTTCTGGACCATGCTAACCGCTTTCATGGTCTCAGTCAGGGAGCCAATTTGGTTGACTTTGACCAGCAGGGCATTGCATGCCTTTTCTTCGATGGCGCGGGCAACGCGGACAGGATTGGTTACCAGCAAGTCATCGCCAACGATTTGCAGTCGATGTCCATTTTTGGCAGTGAAATTCTTCCAGCCTTCCCAATCGTCCTGGGCGAAACCGTCTTCAATCGAAACGATTGGATACTGTTCAATCCAATTGGTCCAGAAATCGACCATTTCGTCGCTGGTCAGTTTACGACCTTCTTTACGCAGGTTGTAAACTTTGTTGTCTTCCTCATAAAACTCCGAGGCAGCCGGGTCGAGGGCAATTGCGACATCGGTTCCAGCTCTGTAACCAGCTTTTTCAATGGCTTCCAAAATTAGTTCGACAGCTTCGTTATTCGCTTTCAATGCAGGGGCAAAACCACCCTCGTCACCAACCAAGGTGCCATAACCATGAGCCTTAAGGACGCCTTTCAATGAGGCATAAATTTCCGCACCCCAGCGTAAGCCTTCGGTGAAGGTTTCAGCGCCAAGTGGCATAACCATAAATTCCTGTGCATCAGTGCTCTGCCAGCCAGTATGGGCGCCACCGTTAAGGATATTCATCATCGGCACAGGCAAAACGTGGGCATAAACACCACCAAGATAACGATAGAGCGGCAAGCCTAACGAAGCAGCAGCTGCTTTGGCAACTGCCAGGCTGGTGCCCAAAATTGCATTGGCACCAAATTTTGATTTATTGGCTGTGCCATCCAGGTCGATCAGGAGCTCATCGATCTCTTTTTGTTCAATCGCGTCCATTCCAAACAATTCATCGGCGATTTCATCATTGACATGGTCAACTGCTTCTAAGACACCCTTCCCGTTGAAACGGTTCTTGTCACCATCCCGTAGTTCCAGTGCTTCGTGAATGCCGGTTGATGCCCCGGAAGGAACTGCTGCCCTTCCAAAACTGCCATCAGCCAGAACGACTTCCACTTCCACAGTTGGGTTTCCTCGTGAATCCAAGATTTCAATAGCATTGATAAATTCAATAGTTGTATCCATTTTCTAAGTCCTTTCATCTATTGGAGATGCGTAAAGTATAACCTAACCTTACTAGGTTAAGCCTTAAAACCTAAAGATATTATATGATCCGGAAGCCCTTTTCGCTGGCAAGCTGCCTGGATCAACCCCAAAAACAAGGGATGAGGTCGGTTTGGTCTTGAAAGAAATTCGGGATGGAATTGACAGGCAATCATATAAGGATGATTCCTGTTCTCTACGATTTCAACAAGCATACCATCCGGCGATTGACCCGAAAAAGTCAAGCCGTGCTCTTGCAGCTTATCTCGATAATCATTGTTCACTTCGTAACGATGGCGATGCCGTTCTTCGATGAGTTCCTGGTCAAACAGTTTTCGTGCCAAGGTGTTTTCTAATACATGGCAGGGGTAGAGACCAAGCCTCATTGTACCGCCTAAGCGATCCAACCCTTTTTGGTCAGTCATCAAATCGATCACCGGGTGTTCAGTCATCTTGTCAAACTCGGCTGAATTAGCATCTTCCAGTCCAAGTACATGCCTTGCGTAGTCAATCACCATCACTTGCAGCCCAAGGCAAAGACCGAGGTAAGGAATACCATTCTCACGCGCGTATCGAGCGGCGCGGATTTTGCCTTCAACACCACGGCTGCCGAAACCGCCCGGCACAACCACGGCATCCACACCTTCTAAAGCACCTTGTACATCTTCCATCTTCTCCAGATCTGTTGAGGATATCCATTCAATTTCAACGTCCACACCATAATAGAGTGCGGCATGTTTTAAGGCTTCCCGCACGCTAAGATAGGCATCGTGCAGCTCAACATACTTCCCTACTAATCCAATTTTGACCGAAGGTTTGGCTTTTTTCAGTTCATTGACCATCCAACGCCAGCCGTCCAATTCTGGCTCATGTTTGGCTTCCAATCCCAACGCTTTTAACAATATTTCTGCTACATTGTTTTCTTCCAGGCTCAAAGGAATTTCATAGAGTAGGTCAGCGGTTACTAATGGAACGACGGCTTCGGGCCTGACATCGCAAAACTTTGCAATTTTCTGTGTCAGCTCTTTTTCAACCGGGTAATCACTTCGCGCCATGATCATGTCTGCCAAAATTCCGATGGAACGCAATTCGCGCACAGAATGTTGGGTTGGTTTGGTTTTAGTTTCTGCCGTTGCTTTTAAATAGGGTAACCAGGTGATATGCACGAAGGCAGTGCTCTCTCTGCCGAGCTCATTACGCATTTCCCGGATAGCTTCCAGGAAAGGCTGACCTTCGATATCGCCAACTGTACCGCCAACCTCGATCAGGGCAATTTCAGCTTCGCTGGTGCGACCCAAAAGGTTAATGCGCCGTTTAATTTCATTAGTAATATGTGGAACCACCTGGATCGTTCCGCCGAGGTAGTCACCCCGCCGCTCACGCTCAATCACTTCCTCGTAAACCTGCCCAGTTGTAACTGTACTGGTTCGTTTGAGGCGTAAGTCACAGAAGCGTTCATAATGCCCCAAATCAAGGTCCGTTTCGGAGCCATCGTCGAGTACATATACTTCCCCATGCTGGTAAGGGCTCATTGTGCCCGGGTCTACATTGAGATATGGGTCTAACTTTTGAACGGTCACAGAAAAACCACGAGCCTTGAGCAATCGCCCAACAGATGCAGCCGTGACACCTTTGCCAACAGATGAGAGAACTCCACCAGTAAAGAATATGTATTTGATTGCCATATTACCTCTGTAAGTAGTTAAATAAAAAGGGAGGGCTGATTACTCCAGACCTCCCCGGAAACAACTAGGTTTTTTGTTGAGCTACTCGAAGCTTAGTCATCCATGTCGCCAGCATTGCTCAGCTTGTTCGTCAGAGTGCGCTCAAAGATATCATCAGCCTCAGAATCGCGGTTTTTTTGCTTCTTGATACGGCTGGCGATTTCGGGACGGCGTTGTTCGGCACGATCCATGGCTTTTCGCATGGCGATTTCCATGAAAGTTGGGTCCGGAATGATTTCTTCTTGTACTTCCTCGATCACTTCTTGTTTCCCTTTGCCCTTACGTCTGCTGGGTGTAACTTCAGCAAGGATCTCTTCGGGGGTTTCCTGGAGAGCTTTCATGCTCAACTTGATTTGTTTTTTGCGTCGGTTGACTTCCAATATTTTTACATCTACTTCGTCACCAACTTTAACAACTTCTGATGGAAGGCGAACAAAATTATGGGAAAGCTCGCTTACGTGTACGAGACCAGGGCGTTCTGCACCGATTTCAACGAAAGCGCCAAAAGTTTCCAGTCGTACGATCGTACCTTTGACGCTCATTTCTGGAGCAAGTTCGCGCCATTCGTACATCAGAGGCTCGCGCATGGTCAGTTCGTAATGATCTTTCAAAACACGTTTGACCCACACATTGATAACTTGGTCAACCTTTAATATCTCGTCGAGATTGGTTACGACTTTGTCTTTATTTTCAGGATCGACAACTTGAGAGACATGTAAGAATGCAGGTATTTTTGAACCAATGTCTACAATTGCTCCTTGTAGGGTGGTTTTTAACACCTTCCCTTCGAATTTTTGTTTCGTGGTTATGTTTTGATCATTATTAGTATTTTCGATAGGGTTATCCATTATTTACTCCCAAAGGGTTATATTCACAATTTATTAGTATACACTTTTGCAAGAATTTCGTCAATTATTCTTACCAGATTGCCATTTGATTTCTGGAATGTGATAGTTATAACAAGTTATACTCTACACTGGAAGCAGCAATACTGCTGCTACAATCAGGAACTGCGCCAAATGATAGGAGAATATGATCCAGAATTTATATTTTGGTAGGCGTCGATCCAACTTATCAAGACCGATCATCGCATCAGAAATAAAAAACAAGATCCCACCAGTTCCTGCCATCACTGCTGCCAGGTCAGACCAACCAGGACGTGCCAGGCATAACATTGCGCTAATCGCCATCGCCAAGACCAGAATTCCGTAACCTTTGAAGAAGGGGAGAAGGAGCTTATTGATCTCTGATGAAGCCGCAAACCGATCAATTGTCAGGTGTATTATTAAATTCCCAGCCAGAAGCGCAAAGAGCGCCATGAACATTACGGTCGCTGAAGGCATAACGGTGTTAAAGCCCCAGATGTAACACAAATGAGCCAAAGAAAAAGCCCCCATGCCCGCCATGAACCAACGTGTTCCCCGGGGGATCAGAAAGATGTCTCCAAGCAGTGACAAACTTAACCCAAGCAAAAAGGGTAAACGAGTCGCGCTGATTGGCCCTTGAGTTATGAAGTATGCGATCAAGCCAAGCAAAACCAAGGGTTTGGTAATGTAATAGGCTGCCAGGTTTCCCCGCCAAATCGCAATCCAATTAGCCAGGGTCACCAGGCAAATAAAGATGAGCAGGACGAGGTTTGCCCAATCAGGCATTATCCCCTGCACCAGCCAGCCCTATCCTGCTAAGAAACGCAGGATCGTTCTTCCAGTCTTTATGTGTTTTTACCTGCAAGTCCAGAAATACCTTGCTTTTCGTCATCTCCTCGA
>DOEX01000123.1 GCA_003532515.1 Anaerolineaceae bacterium
CTTCCTGCTGCCAAGCCAAAAGCTTAAGCGCTTGTTCGACTTCCGGGTGAGTTAGGGGATGTAAATCGTCCTTAAAAAAGGCGTTGACTTCGTATTCTTCTCCCTGAAGGTTGATGCGATTGACCTGAAAGGTCTCCTCGACATGCATATCCAGCCCATCAAGCTGGAACCAGGGTTGATCGGTATGCAGCCTGACCCAGTAGTCATACTCCAATAACTTGCGAGGTAAGGTGAGCAATGCCTCTGTCTGGTCTGCTCCATAAGCAAAACAGCCTGGAAAATCCAGTGCCCAGGCAGTGTACCGAATGCCCGGGTCTTCTTCCATGCCGACCCGAATCAGCATTCTTTATCTGGTCCGAAGAACAAGGGCAGATGTCCGAGGGATAGGATATTGCGCCATTCAGCCCGGTCACCCTCAGTGAGGATGCCTACCTCGCGCGCAGTGGTTGCGCCGGCTTTGTCGATCACCAGGTGCAGACCCTGCAGAGTAGAGCCAGTGCTGATGACATCATCGAGCAATACGACTCGTTTACCTTTGATCAGTTCAAAGTCTTTTTCATCGAGAAAGAGGGTCTGCGGTTTTCCGGTTGTGATTGATAAGGTTTCGGTCGAAATTGCGTTTCCCATGTAAGGTTTGTATTCTTTTCGCAAGACGATGTAAGGCTTTCCGCTCAATTTTGAGAGCATATGGGCAAGCGGGATCGATTTAGCTTCTGGGGTTAGGATAACGTCGTAATCCGTGTCTGCCAGTAAGCGGTTAAGTTCTGCTGCGCAGGCATCCACCAATTCAACATCACCTAAAATGTTAAGAATGGCGATTCGTAGCCCGGGTTTCACTTCGAAAAGGGGTAAATTTCTTTCAACACCAGCAATTTTGATGGGGTAAGTTTCTCGGTTTTCCATTTGTTCTCCAGAGTTATTAACTGGATTGATTTTATCGCAGAAAGGAAGTTAATGAAGAGAACTGCCAGTGTCCGTTCCGTACGTGGTCATTACTCTGATCAGATTTACCCGACTGGACAAAACGCCCAGACGTACGAGAGTTAAACGAACAACTTGCCTTTTAACGAGCTAATGCTGCGGACGCCGACCGCAGCATTAGGGTATTAAGGAGGAGAAGAAGAAGAGAAGTCGCCCTTACGACTTTATATTACAATAAACCCGCAGTCAATACTTGACGTTTAACCTACGATTACCCTACGGTTTGATCAGGAGAAGATTATTATGGAAAGCTATAAAGACATCACCACCCCTATTGGCACGCTTCGTGTTAGTGCCAATGAAACGGGCTTAACCAACGTCACGCTCCTAAACAACCTGCAGGTGGATTTCACCTCAGAACCGTCATCGAACGTCATCCTTGAAGAAGCCGAATTACAACTTAAGGCTTACTTTTCAGGTACACTCAAGCAATTCGATCTCCCTTTGGATTGCTCCGGGTTGACTGCTTTTCAACTGAAAGCGCTCAAAGTAACCTCTCAGATTCCATTTGGAGAGGTGATCACCTATGGTGAATTGGCACGCCTGGCTGACAGTCCGCGAGGAGCACGTGCAGCGGGTGGTGCAATGGCGCATAACCCCTTTATGCTGGTAGTGCCTTGTCACCGGGTGGTTGCATCTGATGGCTCTATGCATGGCTACTCTGCAGAAGGTGAAATCAGAACCAAGCAGCGTTTGCTCGAATTCGAGGGTCATAAGTTGGTTAATGGAAAAATAGTCTTTGAGAAAAGAGACATATTGGAAACACAAAATGAGAATTTCAAATCTGGTTTTATCGCCCTGGTAGGCAAACCTAATGCCGGCAAGAGCACTTTGCTGAACCAGATCATGGGTCAACCAATTGCAGGTGTATCTTTCAAGCCTCAGACTACCCGACGTAGGCAACTGGGAATTTTGACTACTGAAGATTACCAAATGATTTTTACGGATACACCTGGGTTAAACAATGCCAAGGACAAACTGAGCCAGTTTATCAACAACGAGGTCAAATTTGCCCTTGAAGATGCTGATGTTCTCCTTTTTATTGCGGATATCAGCAAACATCCCGATGAGCTGGACCGGGACCTTGCTGCTCTGATCAAAGAAAAACGTAGCACACAAAAAGTGATTCTGGTTTTCAATAAAAGTGATCTGGCTGGACCAGGGCAGCTGTCTCAGAACAAACAAGCTTTTCAGTCATTGTTTCCTGAGGACCCTTCCATTGAAATTTCTGCAAGAATTGGCAAAGGCGTAACGAAATTGATTGAGAAAGTCCACTCATTGTTACCTGTTGGACCGGAGTATTACCCTACTGACCAGATTACAGAAGATTTCGAGCGCGACATTGCCGCAGAACTAGTCAGAGCGGCTGCCATGGAAAATCTCGATGACGAATTACCCTACAGCATCGCCACCCAGGTGGATGAGTATAAGGAAAGAGATAACGATGTCCTCTATATCCATGGGACGATCTATGTCGAACGAGAAGCTCAAAAAGGGATGGTTGTTGGCAGAAAAGGCATGATGATCCGGAAAATTAGCACTGATGCCCGACTCGCCATCGAGGAGATGACGAAAAGCAAGG
>DOEX01000227.1:0-4546 GCA_003532515.1 Anaerolineaceae bacterium
GCCTACCTAAACACTTGAACTTTACACGCGCGACTCCTCTCTCCAGCTTATTCTTTAAGGTCAAGGATATAAGTAACTAAAGTACTTGATTTTTAAGTTTTGTGATATAAAAATAGAGTTTTAGGTTATGACCTGGAACACACAATTGTATAGCGAAGATATAGCGTATGGATCTCAGCAATGAGATGACGAGGTGAAGGTTCTGTCCCGCGAGGGATGTGCTAACCCGGAACGCCGGGGAAAATCGAACAGATCAGCGGAAGCCTTCGGAGCCCCTCACGGGTTTCATTCTTCTTGAAGTAAGCAACTTAAAACCGGTTGGTGACAGCCGGCACAACGCGTTTGCTTGGTGAGCAGATTGATTCAAATTGTCAATTTGTGATTTTTGCTTATTTAATTCAGGAGAAAAAATGGATAATCAAGAATTGTTAAAACGTGTAAAAGAGGATGGAGTGTCGTTCCTGTCCTACCAATTCACCGATATCAACGGTGTAGTCAAATCGTTGGACGGTCCGGTTGGCAGACTCGCAGAGGTCTTGGACGGAGGGATCTGGTTTGATGGTTCCTCGGTGGAAGGCTTCGCGCGTATCCAGGAAAGTGATATGCATCTCAAAGTCGACCCGGATACCTATGCCATCTTGCCATGGTCTGATCCGGACTATCGTCGTGCCAGAGTTCTATGCGACATCTATCGACCCAACGGAACGCCCTTTGAAGGTGATCCACGTGGACGGCTGAAGGCAGTATTAAAAAAGGTCAAAGAAGAACGCGGTTGGACCTATAACATTGGTCCGGAACCAGAGTTCTACCTGTTTTTGCGGAATGGCCCTGAAAAAACCCATCCGGTACCCTATGATGTTGGCAGCTATTTTGATTTTTCGGCAAACGACCAGGCAGTAAGAATCCGCACAGAGATCATTTCCGCCCTGCACATGATGGGCTTGAAGGTTGAGGTCGGGCATCACGAGGTCGGACTGGGACAGCACGAAATCGACTTCCAGTTTGATGATGCACTCAAGACCGCTGATAACGTTCAGACCTTTAAGTCTGCAGTCAAGGCAATTGCGGGAAGACACGGCGTGATCGCCTCTTTTATGCCCAAGCCCATTTATGGTGCCGCTGGTTCAGGTATGCATTGCCATCAGTCCGTTTACGACGAAGAGGGCAACAACCTGTTTTACGATGAGGATGACTCCATGCATTTATCTGAACTGGCAAAACAATTCATCGCCGGTCAGTTGAAACATGCACGGGCTCTATCGAACGTGCTGGCACCAATTGTCAACTCGTACAAACGATTGGTGCCTGGCTATGAGGCGCCAGTCTACATCGCCTGGGCACAGGTGAACCGCTCGGCGCTTATTCGCGTACCCCAGGTCAACAACGGCAATAAGAAAGCGGTGCGGATCGAGCTGCGCTGCCCTGATCCTTCCGCCAATCCTTACCTGGCATTTACCTCGATGCTCACCGCTGCCCTGGAAGCCGTGGATGACCGATCGGTCACTTGCCCGGAACCGGTCAACAATGTCAATCTGTATGAGCTTAACGCAAAAGAACGCGAAGAATTGAAGGTCGCTGCTTTGCCCGGTTCACTGGAAGATGCTCTGATTGAGTTCAAGGCGGATCCGCTCATGAAAAAGGCGCTTGGTGATACTTTGCATGAAACATTTATCGCTTCGCGTGAGGCAGAGATCAACGAATATCGTACGAAGGTAACTGACTGGGAAGTCATGCGCTATCTCGAAACGATCTGATCGGTAATTAAATTAGGGCGCCTGAATGCTTAAGCTTTCAGGCGCTTTCTATTTAACAAAGTGAATGTAAGGAGAGAGAATTTAGAAAATCCGTGGAAAATCCTCGAGTTTGGTTTACAATCTTTGGACTTATGGAAAAGACAGCAGAAACCAAATTTCTTCAACAAGAGCAAGCCACGATCGCGAGCATGACCAGGTTGTTTTGCAAGGCGAAGCATAACACCCAAACCAGTCTGTGCGAGGATTGCCAGGATTTGCTTGCTTATGCCCAGGAACGGGTGGCACGTTGTTTATTCTTACCAGACAAACCGGTCTGCGCACGCTGCCCGGTGCATTGTTATCAAGCCCCATATCGTGAGAGGGTGCGAGAGGTGATGCGCTATGCGGGTCCACGTTTGATGTTTAAAGACCCGATTGCTGTAGTGCGGCATTTTCGCATGATGATGCGTGCAGATAGCGTACAAGTTGCCCGTTTGCGTGCAAAAATGGCGAAAAAGTAACTGCGGTTTTTTAATTCTCAAAATCTGGGTAACACAGAACACAACAATTCGGTAAAATTGAACAATATTGATTATGCAATTTGCGTAATTGTTGGTCTACCAGGACAATAAAGGATGGACCCCTCACTTTTTGGTCCCAAAACCATTGTTTTCACCTTTATTCGATAATATCAGCAGAAATTCTGACTTTGATGCCCAACAACCTTCGCAAATATTAGCATTAAAAAAGGAGAAATCATGTACACCAAGAGAACAGAGCTGAAAAACGCATCAGGGCTTCACGCCCGCCCCGCCTCTGAGTTCGTTGCTATGGCAAAACAGTTTGAATCCAAAGTGACCGTTCAACGACTTGATGACGAAGCAGCGCTGCCAGCTAACGCCAAATCGATCATCAAAATCTTAGCCCAGGGCTTGGCTGTTGGCACTCCCATCGAAATTGCGGCAGACGGGCCGGACGAAGTAGAAGCTGTGGAAAAACTTTTTGAATTGGTTGAGTCGAAATTCGGCGAAGACTAACTCGAACACTCACGTACATTTAGCGGAACGCGCGGTGCACGTTCCCTGCGAGGAATTCGAAAGGAGTATTGATGAGGATCTTAAAAGGAAATCCCGTATCCAGAGGTATTGCTCTGGGAAAAGTGTATATCTATAAAGCCTTCAAAGCTGATGTTCATGAATCGTACTTTGAGGCAGGCAAAGAAGACGAATTCTTCAAGAAATACCAGGATGCCGTAAAAACTGCTGAGAAAGAACTGAATAGCATCATCAATGCGATGTTTGTTGAATCTCCTGAAAAGGCAAAGATTTTTACAGCCCACATCGAGATTCTAATGGACGAGGAAGTCGAAGAAGGCGTAAAAGAAATGATTTACGAGAGCCGGACAATGCCGGACTACGCTGTAGACGAAATCTACACCAGCTTCGCCAACCTACTGGAAAAAGCAAAAGATCCACTTATTGCTGCCCGGGCTGCTGACTTGCGCGATGTGCGCAACCGTGTTTTGCGAATTCTGAAGGGCGAAAAAGAAAGCAACCTGGCCAATTTGCGTGAGAATGTGATCGTAGTTGCGCATGACTTACTGCCAAGTGACACGGCTACCATGGATCGCAACCGGGTTTTGGGCGTCATCACTGAAGTCGGCGGAGCTACCTCCCACACAGCAATTATTGCCCGTAGTTACAAGATTCCAGCCTTACTGGGTGTGGCAGACGCGACAGAGATCATGAGCAATGGCGACAACGTCATCATGGATGCGCTTGCTGGTAAAGTTTTGTTGGATCCCGAAAAGGAAACCATCAAAGACTACCAGGATAAGCTGGTTGAATACATTAAGGAAGAACGCGAAACCAGCCAATATTTGAATAAGATCCCGCTGGTTGCCAGTGGTGAACGTTTCAGTGTTGGTCTCAATATTGGCGGCACTGACCCGGATGAGAATTTTAAGTATGTCGATTTCGTCGGCTTGTTCCGAACCGAATTCGTGTACATGGGCAGCGAACACATGCCGACTGAACAGGAACAGTTTGATGCTTATAAAAGAGTATTAGCCAACGCAATGGGCAACCCGGTTACACTACGCACCCTTGATATTGGTGGTGATAAGACCTTGCGCTACATGGTTTTGCCCAAAGAAGACAATCCCTTCCTGGGTAACCGCGCACTGCGCTTATGCCTCGACCATATGGATATGTTTAAGACCCAGTTGAGAGCAGCGTTGAGGGCTTCGGCTTTTGGACCAATGCAGATCATGTTTCCGATGGTGGGCACACTGGATGACATCCGCGCTGCCAAAGCTGTTGTGGATGAGGTAAAAGCGGAACTAAAGTCAGCGGGCATTGCGTTTGATGAAAAGATCAACGTTGGTATCATGATCGAGATTCCCTCCATTGGGCTAATTGCAGACCTGGCAGCTAAGGAAGTAGATTTTGGCAGCGTCGGTACCAATGACCTGACCCAGTATCTGCATGCGGTAGACCGCATGAATCCGGCAATCACCAGCTATTACCAAAGCATGTCTCCTTCGATGTTTCGAATTTTGGGACGGATCTTTGCGGAGTTTAACAAGGCTGGCAAGCCAATTTCAGTATGCGGCGAATTAGCAGGCGATCACCTGGGCGCCTTGGTGATGTTTGGTTTAGGCTTGCGAAAGTTCAGCATGAACGGTGCCAATATTGGTCGCGTAAAGCGAACTTTGTCTCTCTTCACCCTGGAAGAAGCAGAGAGCATCGCCAAAAAGGTCCAAAACCTGGACACTGAAGCTGAAGTGATAGCTTACCTTAAAGATGAAGTAG
>DOEX01000227.1:4561-5252 GCA_003532515.1 Anaerolineaceae bacterium
CACCACCCAAACGAAAGGTTATAATAAAAAAGTTATCAATATTTACATAAACATAACCTCAGAAAAGGACAACAATGCAAGAAAACACGTCATTCCAGGAAGAAGCGATCAATGCGATCCGTTTCCTTTCCGCTGATGCAGTCCATAAGGCGAACTCCGGACACTCTGGTATGCCGATGGGCGCTGCAGCGATCGCCTACACTTTGTTTACCCGCCACTTACGCTTCAATCCCGCCAATCCCAACTGGTTCGACCGGGATCGATTCGTGCTTTCTGCCGGGCATGGCTCCATGCTCCTCTATAGCCTGTTGTACCTGAGCGGATATGAAAAAATGACTATGGACCAGCTAAAACAGTTCCGCCAGTTTGGCAGCCTGACCCCCGGGCATCCGGAATATGGGCATACCCAGGGTGTAGAGACCACAACCGGACCATTGGGACAGGGACTGGCAGTAGCGGTTGGAATGGCAATTGCAGAGGCACACTTAGCAGCGGTTTACAACACGGATGATGACAAAATTGTGGATCATTACACCTATGTGATTGCCGGTGATGGCGATTTGATGGAAGGCGTCACTTCGGAAGCCTCTTCCCTGGCAGGGCACCTCGCTCTGGGGAAGTTGATCTGCTTCTATGACGACAACAACGTCACCATCGACGGGATGACGGACCTGGCTTTTACCGAAGATCG
>DOEX01000227.1:5267-8406 GCA_003532515.1 Anaerolineaceae bacterium
ATCGGCTATGGTTATCCAAACTGGGGCGGCAAACCAGCATCCCATAGCGGAATACCGAGCAAAGATGAATTAGCAGGCGCAAAAGAAGCGCTTGGTTATCCAACCGAACCGATGTTTTATGTCAGCGATGCCGTCCTTAAGCACTACCGTGAAGCTCTTCCCCGGGGCGTACAACTTGAAAATGCCTGGGAACAAGCCCTCCTGAGCTACAGCAGCAATAACCCTGAGAAGAGCGCTGAGTTTAAACGTGTGATTACAGGAGAACTACCGGAAAATTGGAAGGATGGCTTGCCAACCTTCCCTGCCAACGAAAAAGGTTTGGCCACCCGCTCAGCATCTGGAAAGGTAATCAACGCTCTGGCAGGGATTCTGCCGGAGTTGGTTGGAGGCTCTGCAGATTTAAGTGGGTCAAACTCGACTGTTATTGAAAAGACGGTCGGATTTCAAAAAGACAGTTACCAGGGCAGGATGATTAATTATGGTGTGCGGGAGCATGCCATGGGGGCGATCAATAATGGGCTCAACCAACACGGGGGCTTGATCTCCTTCGCGGCTACATTTTTTGTGTTCTCAGATTATTTACGTCCTGCCTTGCGCTTATCAGCCCTTTCGGATACAGGAAGTATATGGGTCTTCAGTCATGACAGTTTCATGGTCGGAGAAGACGGACCGACACATCAACCCATTGAGCATCTGAGCAGTTTACGAGCGATGCCAAACCTGGTGACTTTACGCCCTGCAGATGCGAATGAAACTGCGTTTGCCTGGAAAATTGCCATTGAGCGACGCCATGCACCCACACTACTTGCGCTGACCAGGCAGGCCGTGCCTACCTTTGACCGTAAGAAATTTGCCGGTGCTGAAGGAACTGAAAAGGGTGCGTATGTGATGGCAGATTTGGGACCCGGACCTGTTCGGTTGGTTCTGATGGCAACCGGCTCGGAAGTGGAGCTGATTGTGAAAGCAGCTGAATTGCTGGCAGATGAAGGTGTGGGCGTGCGTGTTATCTCCATGCCAAGTTGGGAGTTATTTGAGGCTCAACCGGAAGCCTACCAAAAGGAAGTTATGATGCCTGAAGTCAAGGCTCGCCTGGCAGTTGAAGCCGCGACCAGCCTTGGATGGCACAAATGGGTAGGACCGGAAGGCAAGATGATTACACTCGATCGGTTCGGTGCCAGCGCGCCCAATGATTTCCTGTTCAAGGAATTTGGGTTTACGGTTGAGAATGTTTTGCAGAAAAGCCGGGAATTACTGGCAAAGTAACTTTACTTACTGAAAATTTTGTTGTCTTCAGGGCGGCTTTTAGCCGCCCTGTTTTTTATGTCGCGGGATGGTTTTGGGGCGGGTTTGGAACACCGGCGGAAAGAACGCCGGACTTCGCCGCATGTACGATAATCCTATTTAATCCCGTTCGCCGGTTTCTACGAATTTCACCAATTCACCTACACTCATTTCCTTGATTCCAAGCCGCTCAACAGTGCGACCTTTACGCCGGTAATCTGTACCATGGATATAACATGCCAGGTTGATGATGCTGTTGATACCATTGACCGAGACGCCATAGGTGCTCCCAAAGGAGGCGATCGGTACCAGGCTCATTGGGATTTCCTCGGTAATGTAGCGGTGATTGAGCGTGCCTGGCGCTTTGATCCCATAATATCCAGTCTGATTGTGCATGGCTTCGTAAAGATTTTCGCCAGTGGCATTGTAAGCCAGATCCAGCCATTCCAGCGCATTTCTGGCTTTTATTCCAATAGCAGAAGCGACAGTTACGCGTTCGCGGTCCAGCACTTCCAATACCTTGGCAACTGAGGGAGTGACTCCATCTACATAAAACTGGAAATCACCTGAGGTAGCCTCAATCCAGCCAGCATTGAGCAGAGCCAGGGCGGGATGAAAAATGGCACCCATATTGTTGAGCCCGGTTTGAAGGACGTTTCTACCATCGATAAATTGCGGAAAAACAGGTCGGATTGCTTCCAGAACTTCAGCAGTTCGGGTGGCGGGTAAAGCAGCCAATGGCACAGCTTCCTTGATACGGAAGATCTTGGCCTGGCTGGGTCCTTCAGAACGGCTGGCGAAAAGGAAGGTCTCAGCCTCGGCGACAATTGGATTCGTTGGGCAATTTTCCTCGATGAGGGTGTGGTGAAACTCAAGCGTGCCACCTGTGCGACCGGGATTCAGGATCACGATGTGATCATCCCGTAAAAATGGAGCTGCGGCTTTAGCAACATCGTAATGTGCACTGGACGGAACTATGATCATCACAATATCAGCTTCTCGCAGAGCTTCTTCCATGTTGTCCGTGACTTTATAAATCTTTCCAAATCCATGCGGTTCGGTCGGGTTTTCAAGGTCAATTCCTCCTCGAAGTCGAATGATTTCCACGTGGCTGGCAGTACGATTATACAAAGTCACCTGGGTGCCTAATAATGCAAGGTAGGCTGCCATCGCCTTACCACCATTACCTGCACCAACTACGGCATAACGATATGTCTTATCCATCTTTTCCTCAATTCAGATATTCTTCTAGTCGTTCTTGTTCGGAGATTGGATCTCCCTTTGCATTTACCGCTTCGCTTGCGCCATGCAAAACGCGCGTGTTGACCTTTCCTGGAGCGAAGGCGTTATTTTTTAATTGGGGTGCATCCAAAATTCCGAGGTTGACCGCTTTGGTCAGCGTTATTGGGTCTGTGAGCGGGTCAAAAACCCCTTCAACCATAACGTTTTTGATAGCCTGCAAGGTGACTTGTGCCTGCTCAATCAGGTAATTTTTGCGGGCTTGGATTTTGGGGTCAACCGTCATATCCGGCTGACCAGCCAGGGCGTTTTCGATGCTGCGCCGGGCTGCCAGACTCGCTTCGATAACATCTGCTGCCGTGGCGGCATGATCTGCTTCGGTATGACCGACAATATGAATGATATGCGGCTGAAGCGCCATTTGCAGATAGATGCTGGTCGCCAGGTGAGCGCGGGCGGCGTTGTCTTCCAGCGGGTAACTGAGCAAACCAGTGCGCGTCTGCCGCCAGATATGAAAGTTCTCATCTTCCAAAGGGGCGATCATTTCGAGGATGGCAAGCATTTTTGCCAGGTCCATCGCATCCGAAAGATTGGGAGGGCTGTTGAACATCAGTTGGGC
>DOEX01000227.1:8430-9820 GCA_003532515.1 Anaerolineaceae bacterium
TCCTCCAGGGTCAGGGGTCCGCGTCCGTCCATCAGGTTGAACCAAAAGAGCGGGATGGCACACCAAGCGATGTTGATCGTCTCCACATACATCTCTGCCAGGCGGATAAAGTCGTCTGTGCCGGAATAGGTGCGGATCAGGGGGTAATTACCGGTACGGGAAGCCTGGTAGAGCTGACGATAATCTTCAGCACTGCGAACAGGCACACCGCCGGCACCAGTAGTGCGGGGATTTTGACGCTCAGGGTGAAAAAAGTTAGCCTGGGCATCCTGGTCGATTCCGAGAGAGATTACATCCAGCGCTTTTGCCTCAGCAATTTCACGAATTCCATCGATACTGGCTTGCAAAGTTGGCAAGCCAAAATGGTGGCGTAAAAGCGGGTAGGGCTGCTTCCAGCGAATGCGCTCGATTGTGCTTTGAGGATAAGTCAATTTCCCGGATGAGTGGAGACCTTCTCCGCGTAGATACGCCAAAATATCTTCGCGGCTTTGGCTGCCATCAAAAATCTGGTCAAAAAAACCTTCCAAAGCCTCAGCTTTGTGGGAAACCGGCGGCGTGCCACCAAAAGCAAAGCGCACACCCTTCGCGTGCAGATCAGCAGCGGCTTCTGCAAACTCTGCTAAGAGGCGCTCACCCGTTTCGGGAGTCAGCCGGTAAGAAACGCCGACCAAATCAGCCTTTTCTTTTCGGGCAACCTCGAGGAAGGTATCTATTGGGACAGCCGGACCAAGAAAAATCGTTCTCCAGCCAGCTGATTCAGCTAATCGAAGAAAATTACTAACTCCTGCAACATGAACACATTCCCCCAAGGCCCCAGCTACGACGGTTTTCATGCTTACTCCTATTTCATCACTGTTCGGAAAGGTGTTAAGCCCAAATTTACTTGAGCAACCTGCCGGATAGGCAGACAACCAAATTCTTACTTAAGTTTACCCGAAATTGACACCAATCATTTCTTTAAACCTGGTTTGTATGAGGATGGCAACAAAAAGTACCTCTGTGACCTTCCTCGTGATCGGGTAAGCCGGCAAAGAATTACGAGCCGGACACCATCGGATGCCCGGCTTATGTTAATGCTATCCTACAACATTGACCAGTCTACCCGGTACGACGATCACTTTACGAACCGGGCGGCCTTCCAGAGCTTGCTGGACGTTCTCGCTCGCCAGTGCCAGCCTCTCTGCCTCTTCATCGCTGATTCCCGGTTCCACCACGATGCGATCGCGCAGTTTTCCGTTCACCTGGACGATCAGGGTGATCATCTCGTCTTTGGCTGCTTCTTCGTCCACCTTTGGCCAGGCTGTGGTGTGGATGGAATAAGGCTTGCCCAAACGTTCCCACAGTTCTTCAGCAATGTGCGGGCAGACCGGCGCCAGCATGCGCAGGTAGA
>DOEX01000136.1 GCA_003532515.1 Anaerolineaceae bacterium
CGCAGGGGGGTGACGGAAATGAAGCCCTGTTTGATTGCGCCGTAATCGGTGCCATCTTCCACCAATCCTGAAGGGGCATCGCCGCCAATCCAGTAATAAGGCACGCCGCGGGGATCCACGCGTTTTTCCAACATGTCATGATAGAGACGAACACCCTGCCGGGTGAATTGCACACCGGCATAATCGCCTTCCGGACGGTAAGGGATATTGATATTCCAGATCGGTGCTGGTAAGTTGCCATCCCATTTTTCGAGCAATTGGGCAATGACCCTCACTGCTGCCTGGGCGGCAGCTTCATACTCCAGGGATCCCTGGTGATGTTCGAGTGCATCGATGGAGACAGCAAATCCGGGAATACCATTGATTGCGCCTTCCATGGCTGCCGTGACTGTGCCTGAATAAGTGACGTCCAGCCCAACATTGGCGTTGGGGTTGATGCCTGATACAACTGCATCGAATTCAAGCTCCAAAGCACCCATCATCGCCAGAGCAACGCAATCTGATGGAGCACCATCGGAGCTGAAAGCCTGGCTGCCATCAGCAAGGCTGACTGCTTTCACGCGCATCGGGCGGCTCATGGTCTTCACGTGCCCGCAGGCAGACCAGTTGTGGTCGGGTGCCAGCACGCTGACTTCCACTCCGTCCATTTGCCGAACCGATTGAGCCAAAGCTAACAGACCGGGTGCGGTGACCCCATCATCATTCGTTACCAGGATTTTCTTTGTCATTCAACCTCTTAGTGGCGTTTTCTTTTCTTCTTTTTGGATATAGAAGCGTTTGCCTTGTTCTGTGTGGTTTCGCCCTCCGCTTCGGCTGGTTTAACTGGTCGATAGCGGAACATATAGCTGATCACGCCCTGGCGAACCTCGCTAAGGAGGTCGCTGAACATGGTGCTTGCCTGGCGTTTGTATTGCACCAGCGGGTCCCGTTGGGCATACGATTCCATGCTGATAGAGACCCGCAGGGCTTCCATTTTTGTCAGGTATTCAACCCACGACTCGGTGATGGTACGCAAGAGTAAATCGCGATAAATGCGGTTTTGGGTTTGGTTGCCCATCACATTTTGGATGCGTTCAGCCAACTCATCCTCGATATCCGGGATGGATTGATCGACTACTTTCTGCCATACTGAGTCGCCCAGTTCCGCATTGAGCGCAGAACGGGTTTTTTCAGGTAAACCGGACAACTTGAGTTCATTTAACAGCAGCTGGCTCCACTCGTGCGCCCCAAAAATTTCTGCCAGTTTTTGTTCGGCATTGTGCAGGTGCTCCAGAATCCGATTGCTGAGTACCTCAGCGGACTGCCTGCCGATCTCATCCGCAATTACGAAAACATAATTCAGGCGGCTGTGGGTGCGCATCTCGCGCTTGTGGGTGCGCTCATCAAAACCAATATGTTTGCCTTGTGTTGTCAGCTGGAGCAATTTCAGGAGGGCATCGTCGTCCTCGAGGGCTTCTTCCAGGAGCCCCTGGTTGCTGTCCAGGTCCCGTGCTACTTCCGGATTCTCGCCAAACAAGCGTTCTGTGCGCCGACTCAGACTTGACGAGATTTGTTCACTCAACTGAGCCCGAAGTTCACTGAAGGGCAGGTTTGCCAGGTCAGCTGGTTTGAGCGACCACTTTTCACCAAAACGGCGTTCAAGAGTCATAAGCAGGCGTCGGGCAACATTGAGGGTCAGGCTGGAATGCAAGATCTCTGTCAGTGGCTTCTTCAGACTGCGGGGATCTTCCTGCAGGGTTTGGATCTCTTTGGGCCCAAGCTTTACCGTAGAACCAAGGATAGCGCTTAATTCACTTTGATAATCGTGCTTTTCCTCAGGGTCAAGGCTTTCGAGGTAGGCATCCAAGGTGTCTTCACTGGATGCAATTTGGGTCTTAAGATTCTGCTCCTGATGGTCAAACAACTCCACAGCACCAGCCTGGATATGCTCGTTTTCCACTTCCACTGTCTGTTTCGCCAGCTTGAGGATGCTGTTTTTCAAAGTTTCGGCTGAATCAGCATCTGCCAGTTTATCCATCACGGTTTGGAAGGTGAAGGAGGGGTAATTGCCAAAGTTAGTGTTGATGCTTGGTTGGATCTCTTCCAGAAATGCCAATAGTTTCCATGGACCTTCCGTGTCCGTCAAGCCAGTTTCAACCCGGTTACGCAACTCTGTCTGGAGCATTTCCGAAACGTCATCATGCAAATCTTCTTTGGTGAAAATCTTGTCGCGTTCCTGGTAGATGCGTTTGCGCTGGGTATTGAGCACATCGTCATATTCCAGTAAGTGCTTGCGCACATCAAAGTTGGAGCCTTCCACCCGGGTCTGCGCCTGCTCGACCAGTTTGTTGATCATGTTCATTTCGATGGGCATGTTTTCATCGATTTTGAAGCGTGAGAGCATGCTTTCAAGCTGCTCCCCGCCAAACATGCGCATCAGATCGTCTTCCAGGCTGAGGTAAAAGCGGGATGAGCCAGGGTCGCCCTGGCGACCGGCACGACCGCGCAGCTGGTTATCGATCCGGCGGGCTTCATGCCTTTCGGAGCCGATCACATGCAGACCGCCTAATTCACGAACCTTTGCCATATCTTCCATATACCTGACAAAAGTATCAAGGGCAGTTTGCTCTTCTTCTTCCTCCAGGTCGACCTGCAGGTTTTTCACTGCTTCCAGGCGTTCGGGCATGGTCATGTTGTAGGGGTCTTCCTGGCTGTACTTCGCCAGAACCCGGTTGACCTTTGAGAGGAGAGCTTCATTCAATTCGCCGCCCAGCTTAATATCCACACCACGACCAGCCATATTGGTGGCGATGGTGACTGCACCAAAGGCGCCTGCCCCGGCAATGATCAGGGATTCTTCTGTGTGTTTACGGGCATTGAGGACCTGGTGAGGGACACCGCCGTCAAAAAGTGGCTGCAGCCTGGACCAATCCTTGTCTTCAAGGTAGAGGGATTCAAGCAAGGCAGCACGGTTGCTCTCATCAGTAAGATCCATGCTGGTCAAACCATAATCCCGTCCCAGTCGGCGTAATTCTGCCATGCGCAATTGGTCCAGCGGCTCGTTAAGGGCAGCCAGTTC
>DOEX01000163.1 GCA_003532515.1 Anaerolineaceae bacterium
GGTCTCCTGACCAAGCAAGGGTTCTGACCGCAGGTCTCAATTACTTCGGTCTTCGATCGTGCCGGTCTCCTGAATACCTGTCATCCTGAGCTTCTCTTACGAAGGATCTTTGCAGTTTCCTGAATTTTTGTCATCCTGAGCCTTTTTTGCGAAGGATCTTTGCAGTTTCCTGAATACTTGTCATCCTGAGCCTTTTTTCCGCAGGACTCTTCGAGTGCGAAGGATCTTTGCGGTTGTCCTGTAAGATTCTTCACCTTGCTCAGAATGACAGTTTTTTGATCGTGCCGGTCTCTTGCGAAGCAACCCTTTAGCGGATTGATAGAGTATACGATTTGATCGCAGATTTCCGGGTTTAGTAGGGAGATAAGCCCCTCGTACGAAAAGAAAATACGATCGTTCTGGACTCCTGAATGCTTGTCATCCTGACCTCGCTCAATCCATTTTTGGTCTTTTCCGGGCTGTGATATACTGCAAAAACGATGTCTGCTCTCAAAAAACTGCCAAAATTCCTTCAATTTGCGCTTGCGTTCGCGCTCATTTTGCTAGGTTTGGCTCTCTGTGTTTGGTCGCAAATCAAACCTTACCAATTAACCGTAAATGGCGAGATCATTCGAATGAAAGCTCTGGCTTTCTTCCCGCAAGACTTGTTCAAACTGGCTGGAATCCCCCTCCAACCCCAGGACAGACTTTCAGTCGATCCTGGCAAGTTCAGTCTGGTGATCCCAGGCCAAGTCCAATTGGTATCAGCCAGACCGGTAACAATCGAAACGCCGGAGGGGGTAATCGAACTTATTACTGCAGAACTCCTTCCCGCTAACATCCTCCAGGAAGCCGGCATCAAGATCTTTCCGAAAGACATCCTCCTTATCGAAGGTGAAAAATCTTCAATCGATCAAAAATTGTTACCGGCACAATCCATCATCCTCGAATTGCAACCTGCCAAAAGAGTTGACATCTACCTTGATGAGCAATACCAAACCAGCCTTTTCACACAAAAAGCAACTTACCAGGAAGCGCTTGAAGACGCGGGTCTGGAATTTAACGAAAAAGACCGGTTCTCTCCCAACCTCACCGAGTCGTTATCATCCAGCAACCAATTACACATCACTCAGGCTGAGCAAGTGTGTGTATTAACAAACGGAAAGGAATTTTTCGGTCTCAGCGCAGGAGAAACGGTAAGCGAAGCCCTTGCCGACCTCAAAGTCACCCCTCAGAACCTTGACTATGCGCAAGAAGAAGACCAACCCATTTCTCCAGATCGAAAAATCACGCTACACAGGGTAGAAGAGCGTTTGATCTTGCAAACTGACGAAACCAGTTTTTCGTACTCCTACCAGGAAGACCCCAATACTCAGCTCGACACTACCGCCGTGATCTTACCTGGGCAAGCCGGCATCGATGTCCTGCGCACAATTGAGCGCATTCAAGACGGTATGCTGCTCGCCAGCAACTCTGAAGGTCCATGGAAAGCCAGCGATCCACGCGACGGGGTCATGGGCAGAGGCACCCGTGCTGTTCTGCAAACTGAAACCGTAGATGGTGAGACAATCGAATTTTGGCGTAAAGTCAGCGTCTACGCCACTTCCTACCATCCCTCTACCTTCGGTGACAACCCCCGGACGCGTTCCGGGCTGCCCCTGGCCAAGGGTACAATTGCCGTCTCAGCTGCCTGGTATCCCAGCATGGCACTGCAGCGTGTTTACGTGCAAGGTTATGGTTACGGCACCATAGGCGACTCCGGCGGGGGCATACCCGGAACTTATTGGATCGACCTTGGTTACAGTGATGAAGATTACGTCGGCTGGCACAGCTGGACGACACTCTATTTCCTTCCCCCCATTCCAGCCTGGTATCCGGTGGTGCTTCCATGACACTCAAACAACTAAACATCTACCCTTTGCTAAAAAAGTACAATATCAAACCCAAAAAGTCCTTGGGTCAAAACTTTTTGGTTGAAACTGCTGGCTTAAACAAGGTCCTCGACGCAGCCAAATTGACCCCTTCGGATGAAGTGCTTGAAATTGGTGCCGGCTTGGGCAGTCTTACCTACCTGCTTGCTCAATGCGCCAGTCAAGTTAAAGCAGTCGAGATTGATCGTGCGATGTTGGCACCCTTGCGGGAAGCCTTGGCTGAATTCAATAACGTTCTGATCGTCGAAGGTGACATCCTTCAGATCAAACCAGACGAATTGATGTCACAGCAAGACTATATTGTGGTTGCCAACATACCTTATTACATTTCCTCCGCCATTATCCGCCATCTGATGGAAGCCCAGCGTAGACCCAAACGAGTAGTTTTAACTGTCCAAAAAGAGGTTGCTGAACGAGTATTGGCGAGAGATGGCAAGATGAGCTTGCTTTCGCTATCTGTGCAGATATTTGGCGAGGTTTCGATGGCTGGAGTGATACCAGCCGGCAGTTTCTTGCCTGCACCGGAGGTGGATTCAGCTGTTCTGAAAGTCGAACTCTACCCCGAACCCCTTGTTCCATTCGAAATACAACCTGTCTTCTTCAAATTAGCTCACGCTGGCTTTGGTCAAAAACGCAAAACTCTGCGCAATTCACTTGCAGCAGGGTTGGCACTAACTGGAGCAGATGCTGAGAACTTTCTTTTGGATACCGGTATCGACCCGAAGCGACGGGCAGAAACATTGAGCATTCTGGATTGGAAAAAGCTTACTGAAGCGTGGTTGGCTCGTTCCGCTTAACTTTCTTTTGACGTTTTTTTCCAGACCTGATCGCCACAATCGCACCAACCAAGCCAGCCAGACCAGCCATAAGCACAAAAGGTCGTTCCAGCAGCCACAAAAGACCACCCAGACCCTTTCGTACATTTTTAACCAGGGTAGTTCCTGGGAGATTTACCTCACCTGAAGGGTCAAAAGTAACCAGGCGAGCTAAAAATTCCTGTTCAACGCAGCCTTCCAGGCTAAAAACGTAAACTGGCTTGCCAGATTGCCAGGCTAAACGCAAATCGGTTGTGAATTCATCCCAATTCAAAGTTTTTTGGACCTTCGCGCCTTCAATGACTACGCCTCCACCGGTCATGCCAATGCCAATAGCCTGAGCCTCACCGACATAGCTCCACAGGATTTTATTGCCCAGAGGTTGAAACAAGCTCGAGTAGAGCATCAGCACTTCGCGGTCAACGGGAATATCCACCAAACCACCCAATCGCTGCGCAACGGTTGAACCGGCTTTACGGTCGTCAAGAATTAACGGTAAGTGGTAAGCTTCCAGAAAATATCCGTCATCTTTAATGCTGACCGCTAATTTCCGATATGCCAGGCTGGCTTGTTTGAGTGCATCTTTCGAGAGGTAACGACTTAATGCCTTTTTGAGCACACCCGATGGCTTGGAATTAGCATCAGTCAGCTGGTTGAAATCTGGTTCGATGTCCAGTCCGATCCCACTCCAAATCAAGCTGTTTTTGTCAGTCCAGGTCTTAAAATCAGCATAACGCTGCAAAGCCTGAGCGTGGTTTTCCATGTTGAACCAATAGCCTTCTTCTTTTGGGAGAAGTAGCCAGGCTTTAACCGGAATGCCAAATCGGTTCAGCTTTTTTACAATTTCAGTTCGTTCTTTTGAAA
>DOEX01000098.1 GCA_003532515.1 Anaerolineaceae bacterium
GCTTTTGGCTGGCTGGTTATGCCGCCCAAAGCCCCCAGCAATGCACCTATGGAGCGCTTGCGGGTGGATTATGAGACCGACCTCATTTTAATGACAGCCGAATACTTCCAGGTTGATCCTGATACTCTGCTGGTGTTGGATCAGTTGGCAAAAATCAGCCCGGAAGACCCGCTTACCCTGATCGGAAACAGCCTTTCCTACGCTCGCCAGATTGGTTACCCGCAATCCGACCTGCTTTTGATTGAATACCTGCTTACCCACATCGACCCGAAGCTTTACCAGGACTGGTTGCAGCAACAAGGAGCAGAGTGATGGAGCAACGGCAAAAAGAGAGCCATTGGTACCTGCTGACCGGCTTATTGCTTGGGTTGGCAATCGGGCTGGTGATCGCCCTTCTGATTGCACCAATGGAGAATGCAGACGCACTACCCAGTGAACTAAGCGTACAGGCTAAGGATAACTATCGGGCGATGATCGCGCTTGCCTATTCAGGCAACCAGGACCTTGAGAGAGCGCTTAGCCGGCTGGAATTGCTGGCAGAGCAGAACACGGTTGACCTGCTGGTAGCCCAGGCGCAGAATGTACTGGCAGAAGGTGGTCCTGAAAGTGTCGCCCGTGCCCTGGCAGCCCTCGCCACCCGCTTGAGCCAATACCTGCCGCCTACGCAGTAGACAAGAGGAGAATATTTTTCTTGATTGTAGGGCGTGATTGAGGACGTCATCGCCTTTGCCATTATCCACTTTTACTCGTCCTCAATCCGCCTGCCAATGTAATCATATACTTTTCGATGTTCGTGATGGCGGATTGGAAGCACGCAATACTAACGAAATCAAACTTATTTGGCACTTCCAATCTCTCCCTACTTAAGATGGAATCTTTATTTAGTTTCGAATTATCAAAAAAGAGCGGTTCACACCGCTCTTTTTGCGTGATTACTAATAACAATCAAAGCCTAAATAAAGAAGGCTTTTCGTCAGTTATCCTGAACTAATTCGGTTTCGGGGGTGGAATGGGCAAATCAGCTTTTGGAGTGCCCTGCCACTTGTCACCTTCATCAATCAGCATGATCGGAATATTTTCCCAAACTGGATACTTGCGATCGCAGGTTTTGCAGATCAACCAGCTATCCTGATAAAACTCAAGTTCACCGGTTTTTTCCTTAACGCAAACCGGACAGCGTAACAAATCCAACAATTCTTGATTGATCACAAGTCTCTCCAATTCCTAATGTTTGTTTTAATTAGCAATACCTGAATTTTACCATAGCGTTTTCAGCGCTTTAGGGTATTTCGGTTCCTGGACCATAAGTAAAACCTGCAGGCCAGGCAACATAGGTTGTCCGGATTGTGTCTTGAAGAGTAATTTCGCCATTGACTTTCACCGTTCGATAAACTTCAACAGAAGCACCGTTCACTGCCCAGTCAACCTGTTTGATCGTACCGCTTGGCAGTGTCGGGTCTTCACGATAAATCGGGTCGGGTGGCGTGATCACATTGGTAATGCCAGTAGTCCACCAATCGACTTCGCGTCCAACACCGGTGGAATAAAACTTCCAGGTCAGCGAATTGTTGGTGGGATAGGTCTCCATCAGAAGCCAATAGGGGGTATCGTTGCGGAATTTGAAGTCGACTAAAGGAACGTACACTGTCGCGTCCAAACCCGCCAGGTTGTTATCTACCCAGCCATTGGATTGCTGCTCATAGTAACCGACCCGGTAAGCATGCGGGTGGCGTTCAACGATCGGGAACCCACCATAAAACGCGTTTCGAAAGACGGTTGTGCTCACCTGGCAGATGCCTCCGCCAACCCCATCGACAGTTTGGTCACCGACAATAATCGGGGCTTCAGCATAGCCATTATCCAGGCTTATATCCGTCAGGTATTCCGCCATAGAGAAAACCTCACCCGGTCCGACCATTACACCATGGAAGCTGGCAGCTGCTGTGCGGATATTTTGCACGCGGGCAGCATCTGAGCCATAGAAGTATGAAGTTGTCTCCGCCACCAGCTCTGTGATCCCCAGCTCAGTCGCCTGGCTTGTATCTTTTACTGCCGGGTCAACCGTCTGCATCACCAGATTGGCTTGGTGCTCACCGCCCTGTATTTTTCCGAGGACACTGTCAACGCTCTGTTCAATATCCACCGACGTGCCTACCACTGCGCTTGCTATCAGCTCCAGCTGGCGGGTGTCATCGTTGAACATCATACGCGCGTTGACCGGCTCCTTCTGGAGTCCCGGTGCAATGCTGGTAATATAGGCGACCAAAGCTGCTCGGTTAACGGTCAGTGTATAGCTGCGGTTTCCCTCCACTTCTTTTTGCTCAATGGTGAGCAAACTTGCAAGAGCTTCCGGTTCGATGGTCCACGGACCCTGACCAGCGGAGGGGTCTGCCGGGTTGATGGTAAAAGGCTGGCTCAAAATACTCTCAGCCAATTGAGCGGTATCTTCCACATTAACACTGACAGGTGTTTGTTCTCTGATCACTATGGGCACATTGCCGCTCTGCTGCAATAGCAAAAATGGCTCGATGTTTCGCAAAGTCGCCAGGACATCAACTGTTCTGCCAGCTTGCCCGGCGATTACATTAACTTTTGTCTTATCCAGGCTGATGCTGGGTTCAACCAGGGCAATATTGGTTTGTGCAGCCAGCCCCTGGATCACTGCGTAAGCCTTTGCCTGGTCATAGACAATGCCCGGAGTGATATCGATCCCCTCATTTCTTGCCTTCAATTGCTCACCCAGGTTAACCAGAGTATCTTTTCCGCGGCCAATAGCAAACGCTTCGTTTGCTACCTCTACTGGGTTGTATGAAAATCCCAAACCCTCGGGCGTATACACCCAATTATCCTGACCATTGCTGAAATGGAGTTGCCCAAAGCGTTCATAGGTTAGGTTCGCATTGAGATTAACCACAGCCTGTCCGAGTGTCATCCCGGAAAGGTCCACCCCCGCCACAGAAACGCCAGGGTGAATTTTGTCTGTGTAATCACGTTCATATTTCAAGATGACTGTTGCCAGGATCAGAACGGCAAGCAGAAGCCCCATACCAATGATGAACACTATCTGTCGTCGAATTGGATAGGCTTGGTTTCTTTTCATCAACCCTGTTGGGGTTGTGCCTTCATTCTCGTTTATTGTCATAATCTTGCCTTATGCTAAATCACCTAATTAAAACCAGTGATTGTCGTGCTTTAGTTTACTATATCCTCTTAAATTGTTCTCTTAACGGTAAAAGGTATGCTTTTTTCCATACTTAACGACGAATTGAGGATGCGAAGGTTCCAAAAGGTCAGGCATGGTGATCGAGCCGGCGCCTTTACGTAGCGCCCCGCCACCGGAGGTGGTGTGGGCAACCCAGGCATACGATTTGACCGAAGATCTCCAATCAAGGGACCGCATGGCAACCGTCCACTGCACGACCATCCCCAACGTTCCTGTAGTTACAGGCATCTGATTTCATGAATCAGCTATAATGTAGAAAAGTCAGTAAATGACTGTACATTATGAAAATTTCGAAACAAGCTTTTCAAATTCCCTTGATTTTGAGCCTGTTATGCGGGCTATTTCTGGCTTCCTTGCCCCAGGTGAATGCTGAACCCCTGAGTCAGGCTGAAACCCCAGCGGCTGTCGCCACAGTCGCACCGACACTCAATCAGAATCTCTACATACAAACTGCCACGCCTGGTCTCAACGGTGAGATCCGTCACACTGTTTTGCCTGACCAGTTTCTTTACCATATCGTCCAACTGTATGGGATCACCCTGCAGGACCTGCTGAGCCTCAACAACCTGACAGAGGATTCTCCCATCTACCCCGGTGACCAGCTTCTCATTGTCAAGGGTGGCGAGATGGATCTTGGACAGGGGACTCTCACACCTGAGCTAATACTTCCTGAAGTCACTCCGGCTCCCAGCCCTACCGCGGAAATGGTACTCATGAAAGCCCCTGAAGAAAACTTTGAACCAACCCCCACTGTTGAAACCGGCTTTTTCCAAAGAGTTTTCTCATCCAACGCCCGTTTCCTGGCATTGGGAGTGCTGGCATTGGTTTTATTTGGCGTTGTGCTTCTGATCATCAGCTCCAGAAGAATCCAGTAATCCGTCGCGGCACGCTTTCGCCATACAATCATGTTATAGAGCTCTTGCGTGCTATAATTTTGCATTGAAGGTTCAAGAATATGAGATTTTTAATTACAGGTGGCGCAGGTTTTATTGGTGCAGCCTTGAGCAACCGGCTAGCAAGCCAGGGGCACCAGGTGTTGGTTCTGGATGATTGCTCTGCCGGAGACCCATCTAAATTATCTGGCGATGTCAGGTTCACAAAAGGTAATATTTCTGATAAAACCATGCTCTGGACGCTTCTGCAGGACGTGGATTGTGTCTTTCACCTGGCAGCCCGGGTTTCCGTTCCGGAGTCGATACTGTTTCCAAGCGGCTACAACCATGTAAACGTCAGCGGTACCGTCACCCTGATGGAAGCTGTCCGCGACACCCGGGTAAAGCGCATTGTTTTAGCCTCCTCTGGTGCGATCTATGGTGACCAGACCCAAATCCCCTATAAAGAATCTTACGAAGTCAAACCTCGATCACCCTACGCAGTCTCGAAACTGGCTGCTGAACATTATGTTCGCACCATTGGTCTGCAGGCAGGTGTGGAAGCGGTCTGTTTGCGCATTTTCAATGCTTACGGTCCGGGTCAGCGTATTCCCCCGTCGCATCCTCCAATCATTCCCAGTTTTCTGAGAAATGCGCTCTCCAACAGTTCGGTTGTGATCCATGGAGACGGCAAACAAACCCGCGATTACATTTATATCGACGACTGCATCAATGCAATGGTTACCTCAGCCACTGCTGTGGGGGTTGACCAGGAAGTGATAAACATCGGCAACGGCGTCGAAACCAGCGTCCTGGAATTGGTTCGCCTGGTTCGCCTGGTGACGGGGAAAAAACCTGAAGAGATTTTCAACCCTCACAAAGCCGGAGGGGCAGACCGGATGTGCGCCGACATAAGTAAAGCTTATGAGAAACTCAATTTCCTCCCGATGGTCCCTCTTGAAACCGGACTCCGCCTGACCATGGAAAAATTACAAAGCACAAAAACAGTTACCGGGTAAATGTTGAAAGCTGACTTTTTCGAACGCCCTGCTCCACTGCTTGCACCGGATTTGATTGGCAAAGCATTGGCACGCCGCCACAACGGCAACATGTTGGTTGGAATCATCACAGAAACTGAAGCGTACCAGGGGCAGGAAGACCTTGCCTGCCACGCCCGCGTTGGCAAAACAAAGCGTAACCAGGTGATGTATGGTGAGGCCGGCAAAGCCTATATTTATTTCACCTATGGTATGCACTGGCTGCTCAATATTGTCGCAGACCAGGTGGACACTCCTGCAGCTGTCCTTATTCGGGAAATATTCCCGCTGGCCGGAGCAGAAGCGATGGCTCTCAACCGACCTCACCTGGCATATAGCAGCCAATGGCTCAACGGTCCAGCCAAACTGACTCAGGCATTTGGTATCGATGGCAGTTTGAATGGTCATGATTTACAAGAAAAGGGGAGTGAGTTATACCTAGTAGAAGCCCTCGTTGTACCGCAGGACAAGATTAAAGCCAGTCCCCGGGTCGGGCTGGGAAATACCCCTGAACCCTGGCTTTCACTGCCCTGGCGCTGGGAAGTTAGTTGGCAAGACGTAAAAGAACTGATAGCTGAGCAAAAAAAGGAATAGATCAATGCTGTTTTCGAAGAAAAAAGACACCCCAATATTCATCCCCGATACAACCAAAAGCCAGGTTACTTCTGTGATCGGACCTGGAATTAACTGGCTGGGCGACCTGCGCGGCAGCGGTGGTATCCGCATCGAAGGCACCATCACTGGTGAAATTGCCATTTCCGGGCTGGTTGTGGTGGGAGAATCAGGTAAGGTGGAATGCGAGCAACTCAAGGCGGATACCGTGATCATTGCCGGCATAGTCAAGGGGAATGTAACTTGTCAAAAATTCGAGATCCGCTCGACTGGCAAGGTTTGGGGTGATGTAGTGACCTCGTCCTTTAGCAGTGAAGACGGGGCGTTTTTCCGTGGGCAAATGCGCATGGAAGAACAGATCGAACCCGTTGAACCTCCCGCTGAATTGACTTTTAAAGAAGAAACTTCAGAAATTGAAATCGAGCCGGAACAGAACGGTAATTAATCGATCGTGACGTGTCGTTTCAGCGGTAATAACAGCATCAACCTTTAACTAATTCGGCTTCGAGAGTAATTTCCACACCTGCTAGCGCCCTTGAAATCGTACAGCCTTCTCTGCTCGTCTCTGCAATCTGTTTAAATTCTTCTTCAGAAATTACTGGTACGATTGCCCGACAAATTATGTGGCTGTTAACAATTGTGGCTTTTCCATCAATCCGTCTTAACGCGATTTTTGCTGTCGCCTCAATCGATTCCGGGGTGTAACCTGCCCGACCAAGAGCGGAACTGACCGACATGGCATAGCACCCGGCATGCGCAGCCCCTAACAACTCTTCCGGATTAGTTCCGGTGCCCTCTTCAAAGCGGGACGAATAACTGAACTGCCCTTCGTAATCTGCAAAGCGCATCTTCCCTTTGCCCGATTTGATATCTCCCTGCCAACTTGCCGTTGCTTTTCTGTCTGCCATTTTTGCTCCTGTTCCAATGCTTAATGAAATAATATCAAGCCTTTCCGGGCATTCAAAATTGTTGTAAAGTCATTCAACCGAATATGAGCTATGTAAAACAACGGGTTAAAAGAGCAAGCCGGTAATGTGGTACCGGCTTGTTACCTTATTGGAAAAAACCTAAAACTAAATCCAACCTCTGAGCTTCATAGCCTTGACAACTTTATCGATCGCAACCATGTATGCGGCATCGCGCGTATAGACGTTTTTGTTCAAAGCCATCTGAAGGACAGAACTAAAAGCGCTGGTCATCTTCTGATCCAGGCGCGTACGAACTTCGTCAACTTCCCAATAGAAGTTCTGGTCGTTTTGAACGGCTTCAAAATAAGAAACGGTCACACCACCAGCATTACACAGGAAGTCAGGGATGACAAAAACACCTCTTTCCATCAAAACTTTATCGGCTTCTGGTGTGGTTGGTCCATTGGCAGCTTCAGCCAAAATCTTGACTTGCATGCTGACCTTGTGCACAGTTTCGGCAGTAATCTGACCTTCCAGGGCTGCCGGAATGAGCACATCCACATCCTTGCTGATCCAGGCATCGCCATCTTCGATTTGATAGCCAGCTTCGCGGGCTTTGTCTTTATCGATTGTGCCATACTGGTCAGTGATGGTCTTCAGGAAGAGCGGGTCAATGCCCTCGTTTTTTGTAAAAGTGTACGATTTTTTGTCAGCTCTGTCCCAGCAAGAAACACAGACGACTTTTCCGCCCAAAAATTGGCGGAAACTAATGGCTGCATATTGTGCAACATTACCAAAGCCTTGGATTGAGGCTGTGGTTGTAGAAGGATCAATTCCAAGGTGTTTCATTGCTTCGCGGATGGTGAAAACCACACCAAAGCCAGTAGCCTCGGTGCGTCCTTCTGAACCACCGCCACCCAGGGGCTTGCCGGTAATAACACCGGGGGTGAAATTGCCGACCATGGAGGAATACTCATCCATCATCCAACCCATCATCTGAGGGGTAGTGCCAACATCGGGAGCGGGAACGTCTTGGCGGGGACCAATGTTCTTCCATATTGCTTTAACATAACCACGAACCAGTCGCTCTTTTTCGCCATCTGAGAGGGTTGAGGGGTCAACGTCCACACCACCTTTACCGCCACCAAGGGGGATATCAGCAACAGCGGTTTTCCAGGTCATCCACATAGACAGGGCACGCACGGTGTCTGCCGTCTCACCAGCAGCAAAACGCAAACCGCCTTTATTGGGACCACGGGAATCGTTGTGTTGGATGCGATATGCCTGAAATACACGGAGTTTTCCATCATCCATGCGAACAGGAATTCGGAAGTGGAACTCGCGCATTGGCCAGCGTAAAAACTCACGTACTTGCTGGTCTAACTCGAGTTGATCGGCGACTTTATCGAACTGAGCTTGCGCCATTTGAAAAGCATTTGTACTACCTGTCATTAATCTCTCCTTTAATTAGTAGATTGGATTGGGTTAATAGAACAAAACGAGCGTAAATAATTGCCGCCCGTAATTGGTA
>DOEX01000150.1 GCA_003532515.1 Anaerolineaceae bacterium
GGGCACCTCCACGCACCGCCTGCATAGCTGCTTCCAGCGTGGCATGAGCAGTCAGGACAAGCACCGGCAACTCCGCATCTATTTTGTGGATTTCCGGGAGCAAATCCACCCCCAGACCATCTGGCAACTTGATGTCAAGAAAGAGCAGTGAAAAGGAATCTTCCCTCAATTTTTGCATCCCTTCTTGCCCTGTTCCTGCCAAAACAGGTGAATATCCAGCCCTCTTGAGGATTGCCCCAAGGGTTTGCCGTAATGCGGGTTCGTCGTCGATGATCAATATTTTGTGCATGTTACTACCTTCCTAATACTTCTGCTCAACAATTGAAGGCAACCAAACTGCAAATTCAGCCCCTTGCTCATAATTACGAGCACTCAGACGTCCATGATGTCGTTGAATGATCTCGTAACTGATCGCCAGTCCCAGACCTGCACCCTTTGGCTTGGTGGTCTGAAATGGCTCAAACATACGATCGAAATATTCAGTTGAAATTCCAGGGCCGGTATCCCGCACTAAAACCCCTACTTCAGGGCTTTCCGGGGACCCTTGCATAAAAATCAGCTCCAGGCGACCACCTTCAGGCTGCATTGCTTCGATGCCATTGTTGCAGATGTTAATAAAGACTTGTTTAATCTGATCCTTATTACCCTTGGTATCCCATTGCCCATCTGTTGGTGGATTTACAACCCATTCTACTTTTCCCGTTTCCAGTTGACCGTGTAAAAGACCTTGGACTTCAGATGCTACAGAGACCAAGTTAAAACTAGACTCTGTCCCTGTTGTGGGAGGACGATAAATCTCCCTGAGTTGACCAACCAAATTGGCGATACGTTTGGTTTCAGCAGAGGCGATTTCCAGGTATTCATAAACCGGTTCATGCGGGTCAATATCATCTCGGATAAGATAAAGACTGTTATTAATCGTCTGAAGTGGGTTGTTGATCTCATGGGTAATCGATGCAAGCATCCGTCCTAGGGCCGCCAATTTTTCGGCTTGAACGAGTTGATCATGCATCAGTAAATCTTCGGCGATTAAGTTTTCCAAATCTTTGTTGAGACGCTTTAATTCTTCTTCTTTTCGTTTGAATTCAGTCAGGTCTCTCAGGCTGGCGAAAAATTCAGTATATTCACCATCTTCATTCCTAAAGACAATGGCATTAAAAGTCACTGGGGTAACATGTCCCAAACGATTAACAAGCGCCAGTTCAAAATCACGAACGCTGCCAACTTCAAACACGGTAGTAAACGCTTTTGAAGCTTCATCTTTGTGTGTAAAGAGATCCAGAAATTCTGCACCAATTAACTCCTCACGCGAGAAGTTGGTGACGGAAATCGCCGTCTCATTCACGTCAGAGATTTTTCCGGACCTCGTGACTGTCATTAGCGCGTCCATGTTGATTTCAATCAGTCCGCGATTGTATCGATTCAAAAGGTCCAGATTTTTTTGGGCTTGCTTGGTCTTGGTGATATCAATACCCACCTCAAGAACCATGGTGGCATCGTCAATTATGTAAGGAAAATCATAAACATCATAAATCTTGCCATTTGGACCCTCCCACTCCCACTGGTGGGATTGCTTTGTTGATAGTGGCTTAAACGATTCACATACTTCACAGGGTTTGTCGCGTCGGAACAGGGATTGGTAGCATTTTTTGCCGATCGGGTTGCCAAACTCTTCACGAAAATAACGGTTGGCATTGACAATCTCGTGATCAGGAGTGAGCACAACCAGGTATGCTGGCATCAGATCGATCAGTCTTTCAAATTGCTTGCGCTCTCTCTCATAAACGGCTTTTTCATAGGCAGCCTTCTCCTCAATTTTTTCTTGAAGAATTTCGGACACTTTGTTTCGTTCCAGGGTCCTGGTTGAAACGAGTTCTTCCAATCGATTGTTAATTCGTTCTAAGGCCTGCTTGGCTTCAACCTGGTCGGTAATGTCAACTGAATAAATTCGCAGATGCTGAATCTCGGGTAAAAACAGTAATGATTGCCGGATCCATGATTTGTCGATTTGAATGTCTCGCACCAGTGTCTCAGTCCTTCCGGCAGCGAGTTCGAATAGAAACGGGGTAATATCCTGTACCAATAAGTTTGAACAGACTTCACCAATAGAAGGAACACTGTATTTTTCGACACTTGGATTTTGATAGATCAGACGACCATCAGCATCGATTTCTATTACCATTTGCGGGTTATTCTGTGGGAAAGATGCCAACCATTTCTGGTGAGCGGCTGTGCGTTTTACTTCCGTTATGTCGGAAAAAATTACACCGAACTTGTGATCAGCAAACTTATAAGCAAAAGCCTGGTAATCTCGACCGAGAGCAGAATGCGCCTCAAACTTTTCCGGAATTCCACTGCGTACTACCTGGCTGAATTTCTCGAGCCAGATGGAGTTGTCTTCTGGCAGGCATTCACCATGCATTCTTCCAACCACCGCCTGTTTGGAAAGCCCTGTCAATTTTTCGAAGGCTGGGTTAACATCCAGAAACCTGTAATCTATGGGTTTGCCATCCGAATCGTAGATCAACTCGTGCAGCCCAAAACCCTCCGACATGCTCATGAATAGGCTGCGGTAGTTTTCCTCATATTCTAAATTCGTCAATATGGGGATGTTTTTTGTTTGTAGTCGATTGTTTGTCACTGGCTCCGCCTTTTTTTAAGTCTTAGTTGAAAAGAACGGAATTTATTCACTATTACACCGACTTAGCAGCTACAGATTTCAGGGATGATGAAGGATAACTTGTTTACCCCTATTAGATCGGAAATATCGGGGAATTAATCCTGCTCTCATTCAACCGCTATGAAATGTACATTGTGAGTCATGGTGGCTACTTTGCTGATGGTTTCGTGAATAGAGCAGTACTTGGCTGCCAGGTCAACAAAGCGCAAAAATTGTGCCTCATCCACATTGCCGTAGACCGTGATATCCAAATTTACCCATTCCAGTGTAGTAGGAACTTTCTCGCGCTTATCACCTGTGACGATAATTTCTATATCGGGGATATCCGATTTTCTCTTTTCAAGTATTTCAAGTAAGGTATAGTAAAAACAAGAACTTAACGCACCTAAAAGCATGTCATAAGGGAAAAGTTCGCCTTCTTTTGAGCCAATTTTAACAATCGCCCGATCAGTTTCCAGTGTGTATCCTTTTGATTTGTATGAGGTGTTGATTTTCAGCATTTCATTTTCCTGTTTGTATGTTTTTTTCCATTATACAAAAGGTAGTGAGACGATTCAATTGTGTGTACGAGAGAAATTTGTAATTAACAGTTGGAGACCGTGCTGCAGTTTATCGTGCCGGTCTTGCGAAGCACCCTCGCATGCACCCTGGCATGGAGTGCCATGGGCTACGCCGTAGGCGTTAGTGGGCAGACCGAGCACGCGATTTG
>DOEX01000144.1:0-4359 GCA_003532515.1 Anaerolineaceae bacterium
CCTGTTCCCTGTTCCCTGATTCCTGATACCAAACCCTGAACAAGACCATTTACATCCTGTTTGCCTCTTTATAATTAAGAAAATTTATGAAACAAAAAAATCCATAGATTGCACGAGCAGTCGAAATAAATGGAAAGCAGGATTAACGATAATGGGTGAAACAGCAATTTTAGCAGGGGGATGTTTTTGGGGAATGGAGTCACGTTTTCAGAGACTGGCTGGTGTTCTCGATACCGAGGTGGGCTACACCGGCGGGTTTCTTGAGGATCCCACCTATCGCCAGGTGTGCCAGGACATTACCGGGCACGTCGAGGCGGTCAAAGTCGACTATGACCCTGCTGTAATCAATTATCGGGCAATATTGGAAGCATTTTTTAGCTTCCACGATCCTACCCTGTGCAGAGACAATTGCACCAGCCAGAGTTCTCAGTATGGTTCAATCATTTTTCCGCTCAATGAGGAACAAAAATTGATCGCCAGGGCCGTTCTGGACGAAATCAGTGCCAGCGGAGAGTACGACTGCGCCGTTGATACCATCATTCAACCGGCGACCATGTTTTACCCGGCAGAGGAATATCACCAGGATTACTACAAAAAGCATCATCTGGAAGACCTGGACGACCTCACTTGTTGATCCGGGGCGAAGCCTAAAAGCAGTTATAATACCAGCATGCCTACAAACACAGATACCCCTAATGGCTCCAGGGAGAACCGCATCGCGATCCTGATCGACGGTGACAATGCCCAGGCGTCATTAATTGAACAAATTGTGGTCGAGTCAAGCCGTTATGGCAACGCTACGATCCGCCGTATTTATGGTGACTGGACCTCAACAACAATGAAATCCTGGAAGGATCCGTTGAATTCTTACGCCTTCCAGCCTTTTCAGCAATTCAGCTATTCGGTTGGCAAGAACGCCACCGACTCAGCCATGATCATCGACGCGATGGATATTTTACATTCCAACCAGGTGGATGGTTTTTGCCTGGTCTCGAGCGACAGCGACTACACCCGACTGGCAACCCGCCTGCGTGAAAGCGGCAAACTGGTGGTGGGGATTGGAAAAAACCTGACCCCGCGCGCATTTGTCTCGGCTTGCGATGTCTTCATTTACACCGAAAACCTGGAACAGCGCGAACGCGAGAAGCGCCAGGCGGCGGCGAAGCAGCAGATGAGCAAGGAAGAGCAGGACCTGATCGATAACATTGAAGACGCGATCGAGTCGGCTGGTACTGATGACGAAGGCTGGGCACGGCTCTCAGAGGTGGGAACGGCGCTGAGGCGCATTGATCCCGGCTTTGACCCGCGCTCTTACGGATCAAAACAGCTGGCAGGGCTGATCCGGAGCAGGAAGAATTATTTCGAGATCAAGAAACTTACCGGCAAATCAACGATCGTAGTGCGAACCAAAGACAACGATTAGAACTACTTTTCCCGATTGTCATCCTGAGCCTTGGTTGCGAAGGATCATTACTTCTTACCTCATCCACCACTTCGTAGCCCTCCTTCTCNNATCTCCTTGTACAACGGCGAGAGGCGATCGTACATCTTTAAGTAAACCCGATTGTAAAGCTCGTCATACAACTTGTGGTTTTCGGGGATGGGGTCGAAAGTTTTGCTAATGCGAGTCATCTGCGACACGGCTGTTTCGAAGGAAGGATGCAAGTTCAAGCCGACAGCCAGGTCGATAGCGGCGCCGAGCCCGCTGGCTTCGTAGACATGCGGGCGGCTGACCGGCATGCCAAAAATGTCGGCAGTCAGTTGCAGAGCAGCATCACTCTGCGAGCCTCCTCCAGAAACACGCACTTCGGTGATGGGCACATGGCTGCGCTTGCTGGTGCGTTCGGCGCCTTCACGCAAGGCGTACGCCAAGCCTTCCAAAATGGCACGGTAAATGTGAGCGCGGGTGTGCACTCCGCCAAAGCCTATCATGGCACCTTTGGCTTCGGGTCCGGGCGATTTGAGACCAGGTGCCCAATAAGGCTGAAGGGTGAGACCCATTGAGCCAGCTGGCACCGAATTGACCAAATCGTCAAACAAAAATTCAGGAGGAACACCGCGATCTTGCGAAAGACGTTGTTCGTTTTGACCAAATTCCCGTAAAAACCAGGAAACCATCCAATAGCCTCTGAAAAGCTGGATTTCGAGCGAGTAGGAACCTGGTACAGCAGCCGGATAGGGCGGAATGAGAGGAACGACTTCGATGTAGCGTTGGTGGATGGTGTTGATGGTGGCAGCAGAGCCATAGGACAGGCAGCAGATGTTCGAATCGAGCGTGCCTGAGCCAAGCACCTCACAGGCTTTGTCAGCGGCGGCGGCAATGAGGGGAAGCCCAGCCGGGATACCGGTTTGCTCAGAAGCCTGGCTGGTGATTTCGCCTAACAAACCTGCTGGTGGAACAAGGTCAACCAAAGTTTCCGGCTCAACTGGCACAGCCTTCCACTTCCAGTCGAAACTGCCAGCCCATTCATGTTTCTTATAGTCGAAAGGCAGGTGGGCAACCTGGCAAGCGGTGGAATCGACATACTTACCGGTCATGAGGTGTGTCAGGTAGCCAGAGAGCAGTACGATTTTGGCGGTTTTTGCCCAGATTTCGGGTTGATGAGTTCGGATCCAGTTGGTCTTGGCTTCGGATTGCAGATAACGGATGGTATCAGTCATTCCAGAGACTGCAAAAAGAGCGCCCCATAATCCGCCCACATTGGGCAGACCAGCAGTCCGGCGTTGATCGGACCAATGGATGGCGGGTCGGAGCGGCTGACCGTCCTGGTCGAGGTTGATGAGGACATTTCGCTGGGTGGTGAGCGCTACACCGGCAATCTGAGCCTTATCCACCCCAGGTGTCGCCCATAGTTTTTGGCATGCCTGGCAGAGACTCTCCCAAAAAAGAGCGGGTTCAAGCTCTGCCCAACCGGGGTTAGGGGCGGAATATTCGGGCAAGGGAATTTGAGCCTTGAAGAGCAAGTTGCCCTGCAAATCAAAAATTAAAGCTCGGGTCGATTGGGTGCCAACATCAATTGCGAGTAAGTGTTCTTTTGCCATCTAAGCCTCAATATCCTTGCCCCAGCGTTTTTCTTTTTGCGCCGGGCTCATATCCAGCCCCAGTGTACCACCGGGATTCATAATGTTGTTAGGGTCAAAATGGTTTTTAAGGAGGCGGACGACATCCATCTGCTCTTTGCCAATCTGATCTTCCAGCCAGGGGGCAGTGGCTTTGCCGACACCGTGATGGTGGCTGATGGCAGCACCGGATTTTGAGATGGCTTCGAGGATGCCGTATTGCAGGTCAAGATACTCGCGGATGGTATCGATTTTGGCAATGAAGATGAAGTAGAGGTTAGCACCCTGAGGGTAGGAATGGGAGATATGGGTCATGCAGATTGTGTTGGGACGGGATTTCACAAACGCCCGGACGTCTTTGTGGACGTATGGCATTTGTGACCAGGTAACACCGCACTCGAGCGTGTCAATGAGGATGCCGTAGTCTTGCAGGTCTTCGCGTAAATAGGGATCGGTAAAGCGACCTTTTTCCCAGGTTTTGGTCACGCCAGCCAAGGAAAGTTCGAAGGCTTTGTATTTGCGGAAGATCTGGCGCATTTTGCGATCGACATTGCGGGAGAAGTCTTTTTCGCCATCGGTGAAACCAAGCATGAGACATTTTTGCATTGGTTGGAAGCCCATTTTTTGAAGTAAGGTGTCACCGATGCTGCCTTCGATATGATATTGCTTCATCATAATGTCGGTTTCTTCGGGATCCGAGATGCGAAAAACGGAGGGAAAGCCAAATTCGCCCTGCATCACCTCGCGGCTGGCTGCCTGGGCGTCTTCCCAGTTGTGGAACATGTAGCTGAATTTTTTGCGGTTTTCGGGCTGCCAGTGGCTGATTTTCAGAGTGACTTTGGTGAGAATGCCAAAGCTGCCTTCAGCACCCATCATGATCTGGTCAAAGTCCGGACCGTTTGCAGCGCGTGGATGAGGGCAGGTTTTGAATATTCCTCTGGGAGTCACGTATTCCTGGTCAAGGACAATGTCTTCTATCTTGCCATAGTAGGTGGAATTTTGTCCGGCGCCACGGGTGACAACCCAACCACCAACACTGGAGTATTCAAAAGACTGGGGGAAGTGCCCGACGGTGTAATTGCGTTTCGCACCCAGCTTTGTGACGGCGTTTTGGAGCAGATCTTCCAGTTTGGTGCCCCACATACCAGCTTCGACGGTGATGGTTTGATTGATTTCATTCAATTCGACCACTTTATTCATATGGACTGACATGTCGACGCATATGCCGCCCTTGGTGGCTTCATAACCGCGGGTGACGGTTGAGCCGCCGCCAAAAACGTAAACAGGGATCAGGTTTTG
>DOEX01000144.1:4438-7150 GCA_003532515.1 Anaerolineaceae bacterium
AGACCTAATTGACCGGGTTTGGAGAGCTTTTCTTCCGTGAGACCAAAGCGATCCATGATCAATTTGGTGAGACCGCTGTTGGGGTGTTTATAGGCAGATGGGTCGCCCCACTTGAAAATTGAACGCCAGGTCCCTGTTGGAACCGTTTCCTCATACCATGCGGGTACAAATTTTTCTTTCTTAGACATAATTTCTCCTATTTCAAATGACTTTCCGGATTCGGACTGTACGCTTTTTGATAAATATCCTGGTAACGGGCAATTTCTAACTGCCATTCTTCTTCAGTCCAGGGCAATTCAGACTTGGTCAATTGTTTCACTTTATTCATCACGCCCATGCCGCCTTGAGGTAAAAGCATTCCCAAGCGGGTGCAGCGCAACAACAGGTCGTCGAGATGTTCGACCATGCCGTGGCGGGCATTGTAGGGTAATTCTGCCCAATATAGGTAGAGATCATCTACCTGTTGGAGACTCTGAGGATCGGACATGGTCAGCAAATCTGGCAAGGCTTGACCGTAACGCCCAGCGAGATAATGAAAACTCTGTTGGGAAAGGCGATTGTCTGACAGGAAGGCTGGATTTGGTTTAAACCAATACCGGATGGGTTTCAGTTCTTTACCAAGCTGGGGCAAGACGGCTTTAAGTGTGTCTTCAGCCATGATTTCAAATATGGTCAGTTTTCCACCGGTTACGGTTACCAAGCCATCTTCTTCCAGGACAAGATGGGCACGTGATTCAGCCGAAGGATTGTTGGCGTCCCCTCGGACGATCGGTCGCAGGCCGGCAAATGATGAAATGACGGAACTTTCAGTGATCTTGGAATCCGGGAAGATAGAATGGATCGCTTCAAGCATGTAAGCGACTTCCTGATCGGTGCAGTAGGGTTCCTGGTCCAAGGGAACTTGGTGATCGAGATCGGTGGTGCCGAAGATTGTGCGCCCCTCCCAGGGGATCGCGAACATTGCGCGTTTGTCTTGTGGGTGCATGAGGGTGACGGCATGAGGGATGGGCAGATCGTCGAAACTAAACACCAAATGAGAGCCGCGAAGCGGTCGAACGCGTGATTGGCGACCGAGCTGCTCACGCAATTTGTCGGTCCAGGGACCGGTTGCATTGATCACTGCTCTGGCTTTCAGTTCCTGGGTGCCCAAGTTTGACCTGGAACGATCTTCAACAGCAACCCCGCGGACATGACCGGTTGTGTCTTTGAGCAGACTTTCAATGCGGGCATAGTTGAGAGCAAGCCCACCGTCCTCGATCGTTTCCTGGATCAGGCGTAAAACCATGCGGCTGTCGTCCAGAAGAGCATCATAGTAAAGATAAGCACCAGCCATGCCTTTAGGTTTGAGCACGGGCATGGTTTCTCTTAATTGGGTTAGGTTGAGATGACGGTGTTTCCACTTGAGTGCCATCAGATCGTAAATAATGATGCCAGCACGATACATGCGTTTTTGCCGAGTGGAAGCATTGTGGGGAAAAACAAAGCCTAGAGGAGTAACCAGGTTCCTGGCTTGTTTCAACAACTTTTCACGCTGCCGGACGGATTCGAAAGTGACATCATATTGACCATTCCGCAGATAGCGAAAGCCACCGTGAACCAATTTGGATGACTTGGATGAAGTACCACTGGAGAAATCTGCAGCCTCGAGCAAAAGCGTTTTTAAGCCCCCGCTGACTGCCCGCCTGAAGATGCCGGCGCCAGTAATGCCGCCACCGATGATGATCAGGTCCCATTCCTGGTTGAGTTGTGCCCAAAGTTGTTCACGTGAATGATTTTGATTCATTACCGCTCCCATGAAAATTACATTTTTTTCCAATAATCGAGGCTATCTTGCATGACCTTAGTTGTTCGTTCAACAGCACTTTCCAGGTCGTTGCGACGAAAATCTTCCAAAAGCCCCCGGTAAAACGCCTGTGAATGTTTGCGTGTCTGAGCGCTGGCAAAGTAAGTCAAACCTGCCTGGTAAGACAACTTACGAAAGCCGTTGTAAATCAGGGTGAAGATAGGGTTTCCGGATAATACCGTCAATTGGTGGTGAAGCTCCTGGTCAGCTTGCGCATAGGATTCAGGTTCGTCAGGGAGCTGTTGAAACGCTTCGAGATAAGCGATCAATTCCTCTCTGCTGCGCAAAAAGGCAAGCCGGGTGTAAACCGGTGCCAAGGCGGCGCGAACCTCAAGCAGACTGGTGATAAAGGCAGGAGTCAGCACTTCTGGTTGGCTGGAAAGGGCATTGAGCATGATCAGGTTGCCTTCATTCCAATAGTTTTGTACGATGGTGGACTTGCCCTGCCGGATCTGGATCCAGCCATCGCGGGAAAGGCGCTGCAGGGCTTCCCGCAGGGTGGGGCGGGTGATGCCAAGCGATTGAGCCAGTTCGCGTTCAGGAGGTAAGGGGCTCCCAATCGGGAATCTGCCATCGAGGATTGCAGTGAGAAGTTGCTTCTCAGCCAGGTCAGTGGGTTTTTGGGGAATGACCCATTCAGGTTGTGTGGACATGCGACCTCCGTTGGTGAGTGGTAAGAGGTCTTACCAGTTCAAGTAAGTTTATACCAGGTTTAGGAAAAAGTAAAGGGATTTTTCGATTCAAAGTATTAAAAAAACAAGACCGCAATTGCGGTCTTGTTAAGGCGGAGAGGCAGGGATTCGAACCCTGGGTCGGTTTTACCCGACAACCACTTAGCAGGCGGTCCCAATCGTCCACTCTGGCACCTC
>DOEX01000144.1:7171-7620 GCA_003532515.1 Anaerolineaceae bacterium
CCTTAGGCCGCTCGGCCATCCCTCCGTAGAGGAAGTATTCTAACATGAAAGAGATATCGATTCAAGCAATTTTGAGTTTTCGAATAGAGGAGAAATTGGTGCCGGATGTAGATTTCATAACGAAAGCCAAGATGAAAGGATTTTCTGTTGTCGGGAAGGATAAGGCAGCCCCCATGATGGGGCGAGGTTGGAATTCCTGCGGTAAGAACCTAGAACTACGCCGCCCGTTTGAGTGGAATCCAAAGGTCTCGATAGACGAGGTTTGCCGGGTTGAAAAACGCAACCCGGCCTACGAAAAGAACTAAGGATGACAGATCCGAATAAGAACACTACGGTTTTGGCGGAGTGGATTGAGTGCGGGTGGCGCTGTTGAAGCGGAAGAGCAAGGAGCCAAAATGGATCAGGTCGGCATGCTGAAGCGAGATACCATGCGTGCCAACGGGTTTGAA
>DOEX01000222.1 GCA_003532515.1 Anaerolineaceae bacterium
GTTCACGCTTGACGGTATTCCTCCGGCTCCCCGAGGCATTCCCCAGATCGAAGTGATTTTCGACATCAATGCCAACGGCATCCTGGAAGTGACCGCGAAGGATAAAGCCACGAATCGTCAGCAAAACATCACGATCACTGATTCCTCTGGATTGAGCGAAGAAGAAGTGGAAAAGATGCGCCGCGACGCTGAAAATCATGCAGAAGAAGACCAAAAGCACCGTGAATTGATCGAAGCCCGGAATACAAGCGATAACGCGGTCTATACGGCAGAAAAGACACTCAATGACCTGGGTGAAAAAGTGCCCGCTGATGTAAAAGCCAAAGTCGATGACGCCATTGCCAAGGTTCGGAGCGTCAGGGATCAAAGTGATACCAATGTAATTCACAACGCAGTGGAAGAGTTGATGAAGGTTCTCCAGGAAGTTGGTCAGGCTGCTTATGCACAGGAAGCCCAAGCAACTGAAGATGTAAGCCCCTCCGAAGAAGACGGCACAACTCACGCAGAAGACCCTGACGTAGTTGATGGTGAATATACGCAAGCGGATTAATTTTTGTAAATCCGGTAGAATAAGAACACCTGGTGCCTGGGCAAGTTCACACCAGGTGTTTGTGTGAAAAACTACGAAAAGAAGTGATATGGCAGATAAAAGAGATTACTACGAGGTACTGGGAATAGCCAGGAGCGCCAGCCAGGATGACATCAAAAAAGCCTTCCGCGACCTTGCGCGTCAATATCATCCTGACGTCAACAAAGCCGCCGATGCAGAAGAGAAGTTCAAGGAAATCAACGAGGCTTACGGCGTCCTGAGCGACCCTGACAAACGGGCAGCCTACGACCGTTATGGCTTCTCGGGTGTAAACACCCAGGGAATGCCTGACTATTCCAACATGGACCTTTCGGACTTGTTTGAGACCCTCTTTGGTTTTGGCGGAATGGGCGGCTTTGGCAATATGGCTGGTTCGCGCCGCCGCCAAAATGCTCCCCGGCGTGGTGCCGACATCACCGGGAATGTGAAACTAACATTTGAGGAAGCTGTTTTTGGAGTTGAAAAAGAGGTGGAAGTCACCCGCAATGAGCGCTGCTCTGTATGCGATGGAACGGGTGCGGAGCCAGGCACACAACCAATCACCTGCCCGACCTGTAAAGGTCAGGGTGAGGTGCGCCAGGTGCAGCAAACCTTTTTGGGCTCAATGGTCCAGGTGGTAACCTGCCCGACTTGTGGTGGACGCGGCAAGATGGTGGAAAGCCCCTGTCGAAACTGTCGTGGAAGTGGGTTGGAACGCAAGACCCGTAAGATGAAAGTAAATGTTCCGGCTGGCGTGGATAATGGCAACCAAATCCGCATGGTTGGTGAGGGGCAACCAGGCGCGAATGGCGGTCCGAATGGCAACTATTATCTTGAGTTGGACGTAGCTCCACACAAGTTTTTCCGCCGCAAGGACAGTGATATTTTGCTTGACCTCGACATCAACATGGCGCAAGCTGCGCTTGGTGACGAAATCACCGTTCCAACCGTTGACGGGGATGTGAAATTGCGCATTCCGCCGGGTACCCAACCGGGACGTGTCTTCCGCATGAAAGATAAAGGTGCCCCCATCCTGAATCGCAGTGAACGCGGCAGCCAGTTGGTGACTGTGAATGTTCAAATCCCGACCAATCTGACCAAGCAGCAGGAGGAGATTCTGGATGCTCTTGGGAAAACCATGGGAACGGATATCAAGATCCAGGAACGCAGTTTCTTTGATAAATTAAAGGATGCTTTTGGTGGCTGAACTTAAAAATTGGCTTGAAGCATCTCTTGTTTGTTCCGGCGAGCTGGCTGAAGCGGTTGCCGAGGTATTTTCACGTTACGCACCAGACGGCGTATTAATTAACAGTCTGACCACTTTCGATCAACAGGACTATGAAGAAAAACCGACCGGTGATACACAGGTGGTAGCCTATTTGCCGATGGACGAGCAGGTGGAGCGAACCCGCAGGCAATTGGAAGAAGCCATCTGGCACCTGGGTCAAATTGCACCTGTAGGTCAACTGGAGTACCAGATCATTGCCGATCAAAACTGGATGGATTCCTGGAAAGAGCGCTATCAGCCCCTGGAGCTGGGTGAAAACCTGATGGTATTGCCTGCCTGGGTAGATCCTGCAATTGCGGATGGAAAACTGCCCATCATCATCTCGCCGGATATGGCTTTTGGCACCGGCACACACCCCTCCACCCAGCTTTGCCTGATCGCCCTGGAAAAATACGGCTGCCAGGGTAAAAACGTGCTCGATATCGGTTGTGGCAGTGGCATTCTTTCCATCGCCGCTGTCCGCTTGGGCGCTGAGCGTGTGTTGGGTGTCGATTATGACCCCATCGCTATACCTTCCTGTGAGCGCAACGCCGCCTTGAACGGCATGGAAGGCAGGATCCTCTTTGAGGTCGGTACACACTCTGATATCCTTTCTCGTAGCGATGATTTGAAGCAAGCACCAGTTGTTTTGGCGAACATCCTTGCGCATATCCTGGTAAAAATGCTTGAAACTGGTCTGGCTGACACGGTTGCACCTGACGGCATCCTGATTTTGGGCGGCATCCTGGACACCCAGGCTGAAAGTGTCATCCAGGCAGCAAGCCAAAGCGGCTTAAGCCTGATCGATACCCTGACCGAGCAGGATTGGGTAGTGCTGGTTTTCAAAAAGTTTTAATTCGAAATAATCAAAGGGAGTACCGCACCAAACGGACAAGCATCGTCCACTATGATGGTTCCAGGCGAAAGCATGCTGGTGATATTGCCTTCGTGATCCCAAATTTTCAAAGCTACATCCAGTGGTCCGTTCAGGTCGCCTGCCTTGCAAATATTGACATCCCAATCAAAAACACCGTTGGTTGGATTTGTGACTCTTGGTCCAACTTCCCGCCAACTGCCATTGATCTTGGCAATCAGAACCGCCTTGACAACCCATACATCGTCGCTGGTTTGAGCGGTAACGTCCATGAGGGGGTTCACGCCAACTGCAACAACCGCACCTGCAATCGGGCGGGTGAGATACCCGGTGGGCGGGGAGGCACCCACATTGCCTGAGACAAACCAATCGTTCGAGGGGCTGAATGGTATCGAGCGGTTACCGTTACATTGGGTGGCACCGTCATAGATGGGCAGGTTGGTCACTTCATAGCAAGTGCGGGGAATTCCGCCGTTTAGGGTCACATCGGCGAAACGCATGTCGACTGAAACTCCCCAGGGATAGCTACCGCTACCCCACCACCAACTGCTTACGATCATGAAATGAACATGCTCTGAGGTGCTGTAGCCAGTGTCGTCAGTATCGCCGATGTACTTGCCACGATTGACAAAAGTACCTGCGGTAAAAGTATCTGGGATCGTGTTGTGCGCCAGGTGCAGGTAAATTTGGTAGGCACCGCCAACCGTATCCTGCAGAATGATGTAGTTAGTACAACTTGGGCTACCGTCAATGCAGCTATCTCGCAATGCGATCACAACCCCAGCCTTGGAAGCAACCAGGGGAAAGTGACCTGCATCTGTGAAGTCATAAACGTAACGGCAGTAAGCAATATCACAACTTGGATATCCAAGAGGTGGATAGTTATGAAAATGCAGGACCGAGCCCTCCAGACGATGCGATGTACCTGCTACGTACGGTAAGTAGTAACCTGTCAGGTAGTCGATAGCGGCTTGGTCTGGAGCATTTTCAGGTGCAGATTGAAATTCAGCCGGCAGGAAGTCTTCAGGCAAACTGACTTTGATCTCCTCCCATTCCTTATCGGATGAAAAAACGATTTGCCAGCCTTCATCCTTGCGAATCGCAAAAACAATGCCAGGTTCGGTCGCCAGAATCCGCCCGGTGTGATCTTTCAGTGCCAGCCAAAGTACGCCGGTATTTCCATCCGCACTTACAAATGCAGTGTCCAGCACTGGTTCAAACAAGTTTGCCAGCGGGTCGTCAGCGAAAAGGGTCAGGTCCTGCTGATACCGAGCCTGGTAAGCCTGCCAGAGTTCTTGTGCTTCCAGTTGAGAGGCGACCGTCGGTGGTGGTTCCTGGATTAGAGGTGAGGCGAGAGCAGCGGATGGCACAAAAAACACCAGCAATATTGCAATAACTGCCCAAGTTTTCAGGCTAATAAGCGAAAATAAAGAAAAACCACGCTTACTGCTCATGGATTAATAATAAGCAATTTATTCGACCTGTCACAACAATTGTATAACTATTGGGGATTTATGGACAGTTTTCTGCTACAAGTTCTTCGCCTGGATGCACGCCTGCCATAAGTAAACCCAGATCTTCCTTCGTGGCAGTCTCACGCGGCAAAACATCCATGATCCTGCCCTCATAAATCACCGCGATCCGGTCTGCCAGCGCTAAAATCTCATCCAAATCTTCCGAGATCAACAAAATTGCTGTGCCCTTCTTTCGCTGATCAAGCAGCTGTTCATGCACGTATTCACTGGCACCAATATCCAGCCCGCGCGTGGGCTGGGCAGCGATTATAGCACGCGGTGAGCGCGATAATTCGCGCGCAAGCAGCACCTTTTGGATATTCCCGCCAGACAGATTTTTCGCCAGGGTTGCCCTGGAGGGGGTTTTGATGCGGTATTGCTTTATGAGCATATCACTGTGCTCGTAGATATACGGCATACGTAAAAATCCCTTTTTAGAAAAAGGCCATTTATGGTGCTCACGCAAAACCAGGTTTTCAGAGATGTTGAAATTGCGGATCATGCCGTCTTTCATACGCTCTTCAGGCACATACGCTAATCCCTTTTCGGTGATTTTTCCCGGAGAAAATCCAGTAATATCTTCCCCTTCCAGGAAGACTTTCCCAGATTGCAAGGGTCGCAGCCCGGTAATCGCTTCTGCTAATTCAAGCTGCCCATTACCTGAAACGCCAGCCAGCCCGACGATCTCTCTGGAACAGATCTCCAAATCAACGTCGCACAAACCCTCAGTGCCCCGGTCGCTTCCACAGCAAGCACCGCGAAGCTCTATCCGGCATTCTCCTTTTTCAGCGGCTTCATTGCTGGTGATAAAAGTGATCTCATGCCCAACCATCCAATTTGCCAGCGTTTGTGTAGTGACATTACAAGTTGGCTGGGTGCCAATTTTTTTGCCGTCTCTCAAAACAGTGATGCGATTACTGATTTCAACCACTTCGTGCAATTTATGGGAAATAAAAACCAATCCATATCTGTCTTTTGTCATCTGGCGCATGATCAGAAACAGTTCATCCACTTCCTGGGGAGTTAAAACGGCAGTGGGCTCATCCAAGAGCAAGAGCGAAGCGCCCCGATAGAGGGCTTTGATAATTTCAACTCGCTGTTGTTGACCGACTGAAAGTTGCCATATCAATGTAGAGGGGTTGATCTTCAGATTATACGTTTCTCCAAGTTCAACGATCCTTTTAGAGACAACCTCAAGATCAGTCAATGGTCCTTTGCTGCTGCGAAGACCTAACGCCACATTTTCAGCCACAGTCAGGGTCGGGACCAGCATAAAGTGCTGATGGATCATACCGATGCCATGACTAATGGCTGCCGTGGGAGTGGTGATGGAAATTTCATCTCCGTTGAGCAAGATTTTTCCTTCATCCGGTCGGTACATACCGTAAAGAATCTTCATCAGGGTACTTTTACCAGCGCCGTTCTCACCCAGAAGTGCGTGCACTTCTCCGCTGACCACATCGAAATCAACATGATCGTTTGCCAACACACCAGGAAAACGTTTGGAAATATCCCGCATTTCAAGCGTTTCAAAAAGCATTCGGGCGGCTTCAGTGGCTTTTTCTTGCATAACAACTCCCAGAGATACTCTGGAAGGGAATCCATCCAGAGTATCAGTAAATCAGGTAACTTTACGGAATGGCGATCGTTCCGGCGATGATGCCCTGGATGGTCTCGTTAGCCTTGTCCAAAACACTCTGGTCAAGACCCAGACCCTCATTGATGCTGATCACCTGACCACCATTTTCAAGGTTGGCAGAGAATGTCTTACCGCCCAGGACGCCTTGGGCACGAAGGGCAAAGATTTCTCTGAAAATCACTTCCCAGTGGTAAACCTGGCTGGCAACCACTACATCTGAAGCGAATGAGGTCTGATCAGCCTGGGTACCAAACCAATAAGCACCAGCTTCCTGGGCTTTACCGATAGCACCGATGACCATCTGAGCAGAACCAGTCATTATGTCTGCGCCGGCAGAAAGATGGGTGGTAGCAGCTTCAGACGCCAGGGCGACATCAGAGAACGAACCAATATAGGTCACCCGCACGTCGATGCTTGGGTCAACTGAATGCACACCAGCCACAAAGCCGTCAACGTAAAGCTTGGCATCGCCAGTCTCGATCGGTCCAACCACACCAATAACTTTGGTTTCCGTCAGCAAGGCTGCCATAACGCCATTAACGAAGCCACCCTGATCGGATGCCGCTTCGTAAGCGTGGATATTGGGCTGACCAAAGGTGTCAACCGTGGTTCCCCAGGCGAATACGGTCTCTGGGAAATCGGGAGCAATTTCTTGCAGAGAAGAACCATATTGGGATCCGTGGGCAATGACGATATCGAAGCCCTTCTGGGCATAATCCCGAATGGCTGCAGCCGCATCGTCGACAACAAACATATTTTCCGAGTAGACATATTCCAGTTTATCGCCCATCTCTCCCTTGAGAACGATCATGGCGTCTGAAATACTTTGTGAGAATGCCAGGTCATTGATGTTACTGGGGGTCACGAAAGCAACTCGCAACACTTCATCCTCAACGACTGGTTCGCTGGTTTCAGGGGCAGCTGGGGTACAGGCAACCAAAACCAGACCTAAAACTAACAGAACAGATAGTACTTTTACGAGATTCTTCATTTGTCTCCTTTTTCTCCGGTTTTAACCGGGCGTAAAATTTAACCCTCCCGCTCGAATGCTTTTGTTAGAGCGGAAGGACCTTTGTCTTTAGAAAGTGATAAAGCGAGTACCAAAATTGTCAGGATGTAGGGCATCATCACAGCCAGTTCGGAAGGAATTGGAATACCCAATACCTGAATCCACAATTGAAGTGCGTTGACCATGCTGAACAGCAAAGCTCCAGCCAGGATGCCAAACGGTCGCCAACTGCCAAAGTAAACCAGGGCAACTGCAATAAAGCCCTGACCGGCGGTCATATTTTGTTGAAAGACGTTCAACAGAGCTACAGAGAGCGATGCCCCCGCGATGCTGGACAGTATACCGCCTAAAATCACTGTGAAATAGCGAACCCGCACAACGCTGACTCCCAACGAATCAGCAGCTTCCGGATTCTCACCCACTGCCCTGATTTTCAGCCCCAAGGTGGTCTTGTTAAGAACAAACCAGGCGATCGGAACTAACAAGAACGCCAGGTAGACCAGTAAATTCTGTTGGAAGAAAATCTCACCAATCACCGGGATATCCCCCAGCAAGGGGATTTTGACAATCGGGAATCCGTTGATGTTTTCGACCACACCAATCAGTTTTTGGAAAAGCAGGTTACTCATGCCCATGCCAAACAGGTAGAAACCGATACCGGCAATACCCTGAGTAGCTTGCAGACGAATGGTCACGAAACCCATCGCCAAACCCATGATAGCACCAACAGCCATCGCCGCCAGCACTGCCAGGAAGAGGTTGCCCGTTTTCAAAACAACATAATAGGCAGTGAAAGCGCCCAGGAGCATCTGCCCTTCGACCCCAAGGTTGAGCACGCCACTGCGCTGACCAAACATTTCGCCTATCGAGGCAAACAAATAGGGCGTTGCCAGGCGAATGCCAGAGGAGATAATACCCATGATGACAGTTGCGGTGAAGAGGTCAGAAATCATGCTGGCACCTCCTCAAGATTTTCCCCATTTTGCCTGGGCGGTTCATTGTCCAAACCAGCTTCAATAGCAGCCAGGTGCTTGCGTTGATTGCGCTTTCTGAAGTATTCGCTGCTAACAACAAAAACCACCACCAATCCATTCAGCCCTGTGATCAAGGCCGAGGGGACTTGCACGACGCGCTGCATGGCATTGGCACCTACCAGCAGACCGCCAAACAGAATCGAAGCGGGTATGGTAATGATGGGGTGCAACTGCCCGAATAAGGCTGCCACAATGCCGTTAAACCCGGCATTGCCGGTGAAACCGGTGGAGGAACCGTCAGTGATCATGCGGTAATTGACACCGTAAACCTGCATCATCCCCGCCAAGCCGGCAAAGGCTCCGCTGAGCAGCAAAGCTAAAACGATATGCTTTTTTACGTCAATACCACCATATTTTGAAGCAGCTTGATTTTGGCCAACAGCACGGATGCGGTAGCCCAGGGTCGTACGCCAGAGCAGGATGTATACAGCCACAGCCAGAAGGATCGCAATCAACAAACCGATGTGAAGGCGGGTGGGGGCTAAGCGCGGCAAGCGGTAAGCCACTTCCAAGCGGGCGGTTTGCGGGATCTGCGAGGCGGCTTCAGCCTGCACAGGGTCGATCAATGGACCGCGCAGCATATAGTTCATGATTTGAACTGCGATTGCGTTCATCATGACCGTACTTAAAATCTCATTGACATTGAAATAAGCTTTCAAGAGACCAGGCAGACCGCCCCAGATCGCCCCACCCAGGCTCCCTGCCAGCATGGCAATAATGATCATCAACCAGCCAGGCAAGTTGATGAAGGAGAGCCCGATCCAGGTTGACAGTAAAGCACCTACGATCATCTGCCCTTCGCCGCCGATGTTGGTAACACTGCCGCGATAGGCGATACAAGTGCCCAAACCGATCAGAAGCAGCGGGATGGACTTTACCAAGGTTTCCGCAAAGGCGTTGAAACTGCCAAAAGCGCCTTCGAGCAAGGCTGAATAAGCCGTGATGGGGTTAGCACCCAGCAGAAGTAGAAATATTGCACCTACCAGAAGCGCAGCGATAGTCGCGAAAACCGGCATGAGGGCATCAAAAACTGCAGATAAACGAAACTTTGAGGGTAAACTGAAATTCTTAGTGCTCTGACTCATAGGCTAATGCTCCTGGTGGAGTAAATTGGTCTTGATAAGCAATTCGCGCACGAAGTAATATACGCAAAAAATATTACTGAATTTTACCAGTCTTTTAATATACACAAACTGATTTTGAGAATTCAGAGAAAAGACTTTGCCTTATCAGTAGAAATTTCGCTAGAAGATTAAGCCTGTATCGGGAACAGCATTCGTTTTTTGTCGTAAAATCTTTTCAACTTCACTCTGTTCATCCAGTCTGATTGTCGCAATTTTCGTTTTCGTCTACAAGTCGAGGTCCGTCATGAAAAGAATTCCATTAAAAATGAAACGTGCTGATCTATACTCCATTCCAAAATACGAATTACCAGAGGGTTTTAAAATTCGGTTTTTTGAAATTGGTGAAGAACACATTTGGGCAAGAGTTGAAACCGCGGTGGATGAATTTACGGAAGAAGCTGCTGCCCTTGTCCATTTTGGGAAAGAATTTGGACCTTTTCCCGATGAAATGACGAGGCGCTGTCTATTTCTTGAGAATCGTGCTGGTGAAGTCATTGGAACGACTACAGCCTGGTATGGCATTCTGGAAGGGGAACAACAAGTGACTGGTCGGATCCATTGGGTGGGAGTCGTCCCGGAGTATCAGGGAAAAAAGCTCTCCAAGCCACTGCTGGCTAAGGCAATGCAGTTGTTGGCGGAATATCATGACTCAGCCTATCTAACTTCACAGACCACCAGCTACCAGGCGGTTAATATGTATTTGAATTTCGGCTTCGAGCCTTACGTGACCAACGAAACCGACATTGAAGCCTGGAAATTGCTGGAAGAGGTCTTGAACCGAAAGATATTGTGACAGAGGAGAATCTCCGAGCCAGTGCACACAGTAGGAGACTGTCACAAGTCTGCTTTCCATGCAGATGGGGCTCTATTGACCTGTAAGGGTTAGTCCATCCGCTTAGTTGGCATCTTCAGCTAGTGGCGGGAGGAGCGAGCCCCTCCCATACGGAATATCCTATGGTCATTCAACCACCCTCACCCCCGCTCGGATCACCAACG
>DOEX01000219.1 GCA_003532515.1 Anaerolineaceae bacterium
AGCAAAGCCCCAGAACCAAGGGCTACGCCGGCTTTTTTGAAGGATTCGAAATCCATGGGAGTATCCTGCAAGCTCGCAGGAATAATGGAGCCGCTGGATCCGCCAGTTTGAGCTAATTTGAAACTTCCGGATTTCATGCCTTTAGCATAGATGGAGACAACTTCGCGCAAGGTGATACCCATCGGAACCTCGATCAAACCAGTCACATTCACATTACCCAAAACGGTGTAGACTTTTGTGCCGGGGCTTGAAGGGGTGCCAAGAGTACGGTACCAGGCAGCGCCATTGCGGATAATGGCTGGAATATTAGCAAGTGTTTCCACGTTGTTGATTAGAGTTGGTTTTCCCCATAGACCATTGGTGGTTGGATAGGGAGGTCGTGAGCGTGGTTCGCCACGTTTACCTTCTATTGACTCAATCAGGGCAGTTTCTTCACCACAAATATAAGCACCAGCGCCGGCATGGACGTGGAGCTTAAAATTCAAATTAGAATCGAAGATATTTTCACCTAAGAAACCATACTCTTTGGCTTGTTTAATGGCGGTTTCAACTCGATCAATAGCCAGCTGATATTCTCCACGTATATAAACGTAGCCTTCATCAGCACCAACCGCGTGCGCAGCGATAAGCATGGCCTCTATGATTGCATGCGGATCACCTTCGAGTACTACACGGTCTTTAAATGTTCCGGGCTCACTTTCATCCGCGTTGCAAACAACATATTTTTTGTCACCATAAGTCTTGTTGACATAGCCCCATTTATCACCTGTGGGGAAGCCAGCACCACCGCGACCCTGTAAGCCCGATTCTTTAATGATGGCAATAACTTCATCGGGCGTCTTTTGGAGTGCCATCCCCAGAGCCTGGTAGCCATCATGGGCGATGTAATCGTCAATATTTTCGGGATCAATCAAACCAACATTCTTGAGGACAACGCGATTTTCGGCAGGAAGCGTGCCTTTGCGGGCAGAAAGCCAGGCAACTTTACCAGACAATTCATGCGCAGGAGCACGTTTTTCTTCCACAACGCGTCCCTTATATAGATGTTCCTCCACAATGTAGGGGACATCACCGGGTTGAATAGGACCATAAATGACGGCTTCAGGATAGATGAGCACTAAAGGCGAAGCGTAGCTGTAACCCAAGTCGCTAACCATGGATAAGGAGACTTCTTCTGTTAATCCAAAATGCTGCAATTGCTCTTGAAAAGTGGTGAATATTTTTTCAGATCCTCGCAAAACGCTTTCAGGATCGTTTGACACTAAGATCATTGATCGGACAGCTTTCATAACAATCTCCTATTCGTAACGGCTGAGAATTTCTTTAACTTGCTCAGGAGTAACATTTCCATACGTGTCAGTATCGATTAAGATGACCGGTCCGACCCCACAGACACCCAAACAACTGGTAGTAAGTAAGGTCCACTTATTGTCTGGACTGGTCTGACCTGGTTCGAGAGCGAGGGCTTGCTTTAGGGAGGAAAAGACTTCTCTACCTCCAACAACATGACAAGGGGCACTTTCACAGAATTGCACGACATGTCGTCCACGGGGCTGAGTGGAAAGCATTCTGTAAAAAGTGGCTACCGAATTTATCTCTTTGGTGGGAAGGCTCATAAGCGCTGATAACTCTTTGATCACAGGTTGGGAAATAAACCCAAATTGGTTGGTTACCTCTTGAAGTACCGGTATGAGATCAGCGCGTTTTGACCCGATGCGTTTGACAATCTCCTGGACAACCAGGCTTGTTTCTTGTTCATTCATCGTTTCAGATGTCATGGCATTCTCCTCATAGAAAATTTCATTATATGACTTCAATCGCGTCAAACTGGCATACTTGATAACAAATTCCACACTTGATACAAATGTCCTGATCAATTACATGAGTTTGCTTGCGTTCGCCAGTAATTGCACCAACAGGGCAGTTACGAGCGCAAACTGTACAGCCTGTACAAGGACCATCTAAAATTTCATATTTGATCAAGGCACGGCAAACCTTTGCTGGACAGCGTTTTTCGTAAATATGGGCTTTGTATTCATCAAGAAAGTGGGTTAGTGTGGAAACCACTGGATTAGGAGCGCCTTGACCTAAGCCGCATAAGCTATTCTTCTTGATCTGATCACTGAGCTCTACCAATTCTTCAATATCGCCATCTTCACCATTTCCTGCACATATCTTCTCGAGTATTTCGAGGAGACGATGCGTTCCAACGCGACAGGGAACACACTTCCCACAGGATTCGTCCTGGGTGAATTCCATGAAAAAGCGGGCGATGTCCACCATGCAGGTGCCTTCATCCATCACGATCATTCCACCGGAGCCCATGATGGAACCAGCCTGTCCAAGGGTTTCGTAGTCTACAGGTAGATCCAGCAAACTTTCAGGGAGGCAACCACCCATCGGACCACCGGTCTGAACAGCTTTAAATTTCTTATCGCCTTTGATACCGCCGCCAACGTCATAAATGATTTCCCGCAAAGTGATGCCAAAAGGAACCTCAATCAAACCGGTATTTTTTACATCTCCTGCAAGAGCAAAAGTTTTGGTACCTTTGCTTTTTTCTGTTCCCATACTGGAGAACCATTCGGATCCCTTGAGGATAATTTGCGGTACATTGGCATAGGTTTCAACGTTATTGATATTGGTGGGTTTGCCCCAAAGACCCTTATTCGCTGGGAAAGGTGGTCGTGCACGCGGCTCACCGCGGCCACCTTCGATCGATGCCATCAGGGCGGTTTCTTCACCACAAACGAAAGCTCCAGCGCCCATGCGCATATCCAGATCGAAGCTGAAATTGGTTCCTAGGATATTTTTCCCTAAGAGTCCCATGGAACGAGCTTGTTTCATGGCAAGATTCATAGTGCTCACAGCGATAGGGTATTCAGCGCGGCAATAAATGTAACCTTGCTGAGCACCAATTGCATAAGCTGCAATGCACATACCTTCAATGACCGAATGGGGGTCACCTTCGAGGACACGTCGGTTCATGAACGCACCGGGATCGCCTTCGTCGGCATTGCAGATGATGTATTTGACGTTTCCTTCTGATTGTCGGGCAAACTTCCACTTCAAGCCAGTGGGGAAACCTGCACCGCCCCTGCCTCTGAGCTTGGCATCCAGGACCTCCTGGATAACCTCCTCAGGAGACATTTCAGAAAGGACTTTTCCTAATGCCATATAACCATCTTTAGCGAAGTAGTCTTCAATATTACGAGGATCAACTTCACCAATATTTCGCAGAACTACCCTGATTTCTTTCGATTTCGGTGCACTCAACTCTTCATCGATTGCATCAATCATTTTTGAAGCATATTGCTTGAGGATTCGCCCTTTTATGAAGTGTTCTTCAACCAGACGAGGAACATCAAAAAAGGTTATGTTCGTGTAATGGGTTCCTTCGGGATAGACAACAATGTCCGGACCAAGTTTTTCGGGGTCACCCAAACGTGGGGTTTCCAGAACCTGTACCTCATCTAACAAACCTTGTTTAATTAACTCATCTTGCAGAGAATCAATTAATTCATATGCGCCTTTTTCAACACATATGGGGTCAACAGAAACCAGCACAGTCGATCGGTAAAAAGCCATAAGTATCCTTCCGTATGTTTATGCGAAAAAATCGCAAAAATTAGCCATTAATTTTGTAGTCTGAAACAATATGACCTTTGACAACATGCTCGTCCATAATGATTCTGGCAATTTCAGGATTGACCCTGCCATACGTGACCTTTTCGGCACCAGGCAAAATGACCTGAACGACAGGCTCATACGAATCAATGCCGATATTTCCTGTTTGGCGAATAATGATATTCTCCAGATTATTATGGTCAACATAATCCAGGATTGCTTTGAGGGTTTCACGAGCACCGGCAGCGATTCCCACGGTTCCCATACCTACGATAATCTCAGTTTTGCCCGAGGTCGTTTTTAACTCTTGTTTTTTGAGCGCTTCTTCCCTGATTCTTTTCAAGTCATCGAGCGATTTAATTGTTGGCATTTCCTTTTCTCCTTATAACTTAAATTAATTGCAATTCTTCTAAACCATCTTCAAATATTGAACGGATAAAACGGATTACGTCGGGTTGGGTAATTTCGATTCCTTCCAATTCGTTTTTTAGTTCAACATCGTCAAAGTAAAACTCCTGATCATCGCGTTTTACTCTAAAAATCCAATTCACATCCGGTGTGCCCAACTCCAAGGTCAGAAACGTATCGGCGAGGTCACCCAGTGGCATACGATCAATATGACTCAATTGGAATTGGACCCTAACCTGGGTTCCCTTTCCCAACTCAGATGTGATCTCAAACCAACCATTGCAAGATTCTGCCGCAAATTTGAGCAGCGGAATGCCTAATCCGACTTTTCTTTCTGTTCGGCTGGTAACAAACGGATCTGTAACGCGAGCCACCATCTCGGGGCTCATCCCCCGTCCATTATCCAAAATCTCTATTGTTAAGGTGTCATCGTTCCGATTCTCGATAATGGTGATGCTAATTTTGTCAGCACCAGCAGAAATGCTGTTGTTGGCAATATCGAGAATATGGAGTGTTAGTTCTCTCAATTAAGCAGTCTCTGATTTTTGAATATCCTGGACCAATTTTGGAAAGCGGTTGGGTTGGACACGTCCATGTACATTCTCGTCTACGACCACAACAGGCGCCTGGCTGCAAGCGCCAACGCAGCGGCAGACTTCCAGTGTGATTAATCCATCTGGTGTGGTGTGGCCAGGTTCGATCCCTAAAACTTGTTTTGCTTTTTCGATGATCTGATCGATGCCACCGACATAACAAGCGGTACCAAGGCAAAATTTGATGGTGTGTTTTCCACGAGGAGTGGTTGTGAAGAAAGAATAGAAGGATACAACGCCGTGAACTTTACTAATAGGAACACCCAGTTTTTGAGCAACATAAGCTTGCATTGGCTTTGATATAAAGCCAATTTTTTCTTGCAACTGGTTGAGAATAACCATGGTAGCGCCATTTAATTCCGCATTATCTTCAAGAACGCGATCAATTATGGCTTTTTTTTCGGGAATTTCCAGTGGATCAATGATTTGATATTTTTCTGAACTATCCAATTTACATTCTCCTTATTTCCTGGTTTGGTTTGACCCAAATTTCACAAACCATTTTACCATGTTAAGTGGACTTGTGATAAGAGCAACATGATAATGTCCTAA
>DOEX01000036.1 GCA_003532515.1 Anaerolineaceae bacterium
ATCCAGTCAAACTAAATTTACAAACACCCGGAGAACCAAAACTCCGGGTGTTTGTGCTATAGTTAAGGGTTGTTAGTACCTGAATGAAAAATTTGAATTTGAGCATTAGTTTATGACCTCGATCAACGTCACCAAAGTCAATATCAACGCTGAAATGCAGCAATCTTATTTGGATTACGCCATGAGCGTAATTGTCTCACGCGCATTACCTGATGCGCGGGATGGCTTGAAGCCAGTTCAGCGCAGAATCCTGTACGCCATGTATGATATGGGGATTCGCGATACTACTCCTCATAAGAAGTCAGCCAGGATTGTTGGTGAGGTACTTGGCAAATATCATCCCCATGGTGATACCGCGGTTTATGATGCCATGGCACGTATGGCTCAAGATTTCTCCGAAAGATATCTGCTGGTTGATGGGCAAGGTAATTTTGGTAGCATCGATGGCGACCCTCCAGCTGCAATGCGTTACACCGAAGCCAGGTTGTCTCCTATTTCAATAGAACTACTTCGCCAACTTGACCTGGAAACGGTTGATTTTGTTGACAACTTTGATGGAACACTGAAAGAACCTTCAGTCTTACCTTCGGCTATCCCAAATATGTTGGTCAATGGAGCATCGGGTATCGCTGTTGGTATGGCTACCAATATTCCGCCACATAACCTCAGCGAAGTGGTCGACGCATTGGTCATGATGTTGGAAAACTGGGATCGTATTGAAGACATCACGGTCGATGATCTGATGGTCCATATCAAAGGTCCTGACTTTCCAACCGGAGGAATGATTATTCAGGATGATAGTTCTGAACTGATCTCGCAAATTTATGGCTCCGGGCATGGAACAGTCAAAATGAAGGCGCAAACAAGGCTTGAAGAGATGTCAAGAGGAAGAATGCGCATCATCGTGACCGAGCTGCCTTTCATGGTCAATAAATCCTCGTTGATTGAAAAAATCGCAAACATCATTCGTGACGGCGGATTGGAGGGGATCACAGATTTACGCGACGAGTCAGACCGACAAGGTATGCGTATCGTATTTGATCTCAATAAGAACGCTGACTATGAGACCATTCTGACTACCCTCTATAAACGCACCCAGATGCAAAGCACGTTTGGCATCAACATCCTTGCACTGGTTGATGGCAGTCCACACCGACTTTCACTAAAACAAGCTTTGCGCGTTTTCGTTGAACATCGTATTGAGGTCATTAGACGAAGAAGCGAGTTTTTACTTCGAAGGAATGAAGAACGGCTCCACATCCTCAAAGCGCTGCGCATAGCCATACAGAATATAGATGAAATCATTCGCATTATTAAGAGATCTAAATCGGTGGATGATGCTCGTCAAAGCCTGATGACCAAATATGGACTGGATGAGATTCAGGCTAACGCCATCCTTGAAATGCCTTTGCGGCGTTTGGCATCGTTAGAGCGACAGAAAATTGAAGACGAATTTAAGGAAGTCAGCAAAACCATTGAAGAATTAAAAACCTTGTTGAAATCACCCAAGAAGATGAGACAAGTTGTGGTGGATGAATTACGAGATGTAAAAGAGAAGTTTGGTGACAGCCGCAAGACACAAATTTACACATTGCGGGAAGGCGAAAAAGCCTCTGATTTCCTCACCGTGACCGATGTGATGCCCCTGGAGCACTATTGGGTAGAAATCAGCGAAGACGGTCTGCTATCGCGAACGGAAAATGACAAAAATAAACGTCTGGGTGGCGAAAAGGCACCCTGGAGTCTGATTAGGACCAACTCGCATCAAACGATCTTCCTGGTGACAACCGAAGGGACTTGCGCAGCAATCGCATCACTTTCCATCCCGGTTCAACGGGATAACAACAATGCTGTGCCTGCTCACAAGGTGGCACCTCTGCATCCAAACGATATCTTACAATCCATTTTCACAGTACCGATTGACACTGAGGATCTACCGGAACGATACGTGATCACAGTGACCCGCCAGGGCATGATCAAACGTTCGTCTGTGAAAGATTTACCAGGAGTTTCGGTGAGTGACTTTGTTCTTTGTAAGGTCAACGCTGATGACGAACTGTTCCAGGTTTTGATCTCTGATGGAAACCAGGACGTTCTGATAGCCACAGCCAGTGGAATGTGCATTCGGTTTAACGAGTCAGAGGTAAGGTCTATGGGGCTTGTTGCAGCCGGCGTAAATGCGATCAAACTTAAAGAGGGTGATTTTATTGTAGGCGCAGCACTGGTCTCTGACAAAGACGAGGTGGCTCTACTGACACGTTTAGGATTGGCTAAAAGGGTTCCTGCCAGTGATTTTCCGGTTCAGGGACGCTATGGTCAGGGCGTGATTGGCTGGAAACTTGGAAATACTGATCAGATTGCAGCTATGTTGGTAGGAAAACTGACAGATAAAGGCATCAGCCATTTCAGCAAGACAGCCAGTAAAGTATTCACGGTCACCAATGCAATTAGCCGAAAACGCGCTGCCAATGGACAGACCATGTATGCTTTGAAAACCGGTGATGAAGTGATTGGCTTCACGACGATGATTGATTACAGTGAATATTGGGGTGAGGAACAGGCGTAATCGCGAGGTTACGCTTGAATGTTACCTTCTAATCCCAGATCGTCGGCAATACTGCGCATCGCAAGAATCACATTGTCAACGTGTTCCCAGAGCTCAACACCAAATTCTTCAGCAGCGTCAGCAATCATTGTGCGGTCCGCGCCGGCAGCAAAAGAACGATCTTTCCATTTATTCTTGACTGACTTTGGAGTGAGATCGTGCAGAGAGCGCGATGGGCGAACCAGGGCGACTGCGGTAATCAGTCCGGTAACCTCATCGCAGGCATAAAGAGCTTTCGCAAGGAGACTTGAGCGGGGAACACCAGTGTGGTCAGCGTGCCCTGCTATTGCCTCAATAATCTCCTCAGAAATTCCTTTCTCTCGCAGCAATTGCAGACCGTGAATAGGGTGTTCTTCAATGGTAGGATGGATTTCCCAATCGTAATCGTGAAGGAGCCCGGTGACCGCCCATGTTTCCTCATCCTGCCCGAGTTTTCGCGCATAAAAGCGCATGGCAGCTTCAACACTGAGCATATGCCTTATCAGGCTTTCACTTTTGACGTTTTCTCTAACTAATTGCAAAGCTAGTTCACGGTTCATGGAATTATCCTCAATTGAAGGGGAAAAATTGGTTCCATTTCCCCCAGAACAGGTAATGGCTTCAGAACATAGACGTCCAGCCAGGCCATTACCGTGGCAAAAACCTCTCTAATATTCCAGAAAAGGTATCGCGAGCGAATGTAGCGGGATTGTTCAACAGGCACGCCGACTGCGTCTAACTCCGAATTTTCACATAAAAAAAGAGCGCGAGGCAGGTGGTAAGCCTGTGTGACAATGATGATTTCATCTAATCCAAAAATATGATGCGCCCGGTAACAGCTGTCATAGGTGCGTCGACCAGCATAATCCAATACTAAATCCTCTTCAGGAATGCCCTGGGCTATAGCATAGGCTTGCATCGCTCCAGGCTCGTTATAGGTGACTTCGGTGTTGTCACCAGAGAGAAGCATTTTTTGGACCTTACCCTGGCGATAGAGTGATATGGCTGTGTCCAATCTGTCTTTAAGAGGTGCCGAAGGTCCTCCTGATGAGTTTAATCCCGCTCCTGGGACGAGAACAACGGCTTTAGATGGAACTGCATCCAGCGTAAAAGTAACATCCTTTGTTGAAAGTAACAGGATCAAACGCAATGCGCCAATAAAAAAAATGGTGCTACAAGATAATATGATAAAAAATCTCAATATTTTTATCATTTTTCAGAAGTTATCTTACCAGATCGGCAAGCCGGATATCTGTGGTTGTAAGAAGGTCACGCAGGACCTGATAACTTGTGTCGTGAAGCGGTTCCA
>DOEX01000221.1 GCA_003532515.1 Anaerolineaceae bacterium
AGAACTCAAGAGTGATGTCGATCGTCTCACCAAGCAAGCCTATCAGTTGGCAGGGGAGGAATTCAACCTCAACTCCACCCAACAACTTTCGGACGTGCTCTTCCAGAAACTTGCCCTGGAACCACCCGACCGGTCCAAGAAGACCAGCAGTGGTAAGTATTCCACCTCTGCCGATGTACTTGAATCGATGCGCGGAATGCACCCGCTGGTCGACACTATCCTTGAATACCGCGAGCTCTCCAAACTTCAATCCACCTATGTGGAAGCCTTACCAACCCAGGTGAACCCAAAAACCGGCCGCGTACACACCACCTTCAACCAGACCGGCACAGTTACCGGCAGGATTGCCTCGCAAAACCCGAATTTGCAGAACATCCCCATCCGGACTGAATTGGGCCGCAGGGTTCGCCAGGGTTTCATAGCCGCACCGGGGCACAAACTGCTTGCTGTTGATTACTCCCAAATTGAACTGCGTATCGTCGCGCATATGGCGCATGATGAAGCCATGATGAAGGCTTTCCATGAAGCCGAGGACATTCACGCTGCCACCGCAGCTACCATTGAAGACGTACCCCTGAGCGCAGTTACCAAGCAGCAGCGCCGACATGCCAAAGCGATCAATTTTGGTCTGATCTACGGTATGAGCCCCTTCGGTCTCACCCGCACCACCGATCTGACCCTGGCTGAGGCTGAAAACTTCGTCAAAGAGTATTTCAAGGAGTTTCCGGGTGTTAAAAAGTGGCTCGATAACACCCGTCTGGAAGCCAGCCGCCAGGGTTACGTGGAGACCTTGCTCGGAAGACGGCGCTACTTCCCTGCCCTTGCAGCCGGCACCAATTACACCATCCGCCAACGGGAAGAACGCGAAGCCATCAACGCTCCTGTCCAGGGCACCGCCGCCGATATCATCAAGCTGGCGATGATCCGCCTGCCAGAAGCCCTGAAAAAAGCCGGCTTGAAAACCCGCATGATCTTGCAAGTACACGACGAGTTGATCTTCGAAGTGCCTGAGGATGAACTGGATAAAGCCACAAAGGTGGTAAAAGAGGTGATGGAAGGCGCGCTGGAACTTTCAGTTCCCTTGGTCACCGAAGCCCGTATTGGCGATAACTGGGGCGAGCTGACCGTAGTCGATCCTGACTTGCCAGTAATGCTGGAAGAATAGTCCTTCATCCAAGCTAATAACTCTCGTACGGCTGGGTCTCAATTGCCCTGTAAGGGTGGCTCCAGCCGCTACTTATACTGATCGACATTCGGCGGAGGGAGATGAACCCCCTCCGTACGGGAGGGGTTTACTCCTCCCGCTACTCTTAATCGCTATAACGAAACGGATGGAGCGAGCCCCATCCGTACGATAGAGGATCACTCATCTCGTTCCAATTGATCGTGATTTTCCAGAAAATTAGAAACTAAACGCTGACAGACTGGCTTTGCAGTTTTCCCCGGAGCTGCATGATTTGTTTGCGTGTGCGGTCATCGGTCTCGACCAACTCAGAGATCTTATCGCAGGCGTACATAACGGTAGTATGGTCGCGTCCGCCCAATTCTTCCCCAATCCTGGGTAACGAAAGGTCCCCCAAATCGCGCATCAAATACATCGCAACTTGTCTCGGAAAAGCGACGTCCCTCGCCCGGCTGCGACCGGTCAGGTTGCTCAGGCTGATGCCAAAGAATTCAGAAACAACTTCGAGCACAGTTTTGGGTGTGATGCTGCTGGGCTGAGGTAGAAAATCTGCCAGGGCGCGGTCACATAAGCTCAACGACAGTGTCTGCCCGCTCAATTGCGAGAAAGCCAACACCCGGTTCCAGGCACCTTCCAGTTCGCGTACATTGGTCTGGATAAGCTTTGCAATACGTTCAATCACCTCTTCGGGCACACGTCCGTCCACCTTTTCAGCTTTGCAGTGCAAAATTGCCAGGCGGGTTTCATAGTCCGGTGCTTGCATATCCACTGTCAGACCCCACTCAAAGCGCGAGCGCAAGCGTTCTTCCAGCGTGCTCATGGCTTTTGGCGAACGGTCGGAGGTCATCACGATTTGCTTATCCTGCCCATAGAGAGCGTTGAAGGTGTGGAAGAATTCTTCCTGGGTGGAGTCCTTGCCGGCAATGAATTGAATATCGTCAATCAGAAGCACATCCACCTGGCGGTATTTCTCACGGAAGGCAGTGGTGGTTTTGGTGCGGATAGCGTGCACCAGGTCGTTTGTGAATTCCTCTGAAGAGACATACAGAACCTGTTTGCCCTGCGACAGGACGGCGTTGCCGATGGCGTGCAACATGTGGGTTTTTCCCAGTCCGACACCGCTGTAAATGAAGAGAGGATTGTATGCCCGGGCAGGGTTTTCGGCAACTGCCTGGCAGGCAGCATGGGCGAGTCGATTGGCAGAACCAACCACAAAATTATCGAAACGATAACGTGGATTGAGCTGTGTATCGTAAGTGTCTTTCACTATGGGAGCAGGTCTTGGGATCGAAACAGTTTCTTCTTCCAGATCAACCTGTGGGGCAGCCCAAACCTTGAATTCCACGTTCACCTGGCGAGCCATCATACCCGAAAGTTTGTTGACCACGGTGCTCTTCAAGCGGCTGTCCAGCCAGTCACAGGCATAGGCGTTACCGGCACCCAGTGCAAAGGTTCCCGAAGCGTCTTCAAATGAAATCAGCTGTGTGTTCTTTACCCAGGTATCAAAAGAAGCTTTGCTAAGCTCCATTTGTAATTGTCCGATTGTTGCCTGCCATGCTTGTTGAGCATTCATGCGGTCTCTCCTAAACCTTTGTGATGTCAATGCTTTACCGACGGTTAATAAACGTGATCGGTTAGGATATAAACGATTCACTCAACAACCCCAAAATTGTTTTCAGTAAGTGAATACACAAATTCTAACACCTGAAAGCCGGCTTTTCTTGCTGCATCTCTTAAAATGTTACGAATTTTTAAGATTGTCTTGTTGTCGGACACATCATTAACATTCAGTCAATTCATCAAATAATTCCATTTGTCAACACAACCCTAATTAGCCGGATTGTAATGGGGTTAACACCCCTATATATAGGGCAAGTTCTTAATTTAGATCATATTTTCCAATAATTAGGGGTAAGAAAAACGTCAAAATTCCCAGTCAATTCTTAAAGAAAATCGGATAGTCTTGCAAGTATTGGCATTTACTTTTTATTGAAGTAAAGACTACGCGCTGAAACGATTTATTCTTCAATCATCATCTTTGCAGCCCGTCGCCCGATCTCAACTGCAAAATTTGTACCTCTGTCCCATGGATAAACCTGGCTCATACTGGCAAACCACAAACCCTCAATCGGTGTCTTAATGGCTGGGATATTTTTGCTGTGATTCACCAATGGGATCGGTTGGGCGTAGCCTGTCTTGCTGACCCAGACCTTCTTCACCCAATCTTGACTGAACTCAGGGTTGATCTTTTTCAGGTGGGGGAGGAACTCTGCCAACAATTCGTCATCCGATTTGTTAAAATTGGGATGGTCCTTTTCGAGGTAATCGCCTATATAAATAATGTGGTCGCCCCCAAAATATTCCGGTTTAAGGAAGTTGGTGTGCTCAACCAGCGACAGGAATGGATAGCCTGCCTGTTTGGGGATGTTATACCAATAGTAGCCCTCCGGTGAGAGCGGATGTTTTAATGACAATGTCATTACGACCGCGCCCATGTGATTCAATTTAAGCAGTTCACCCAGGTAATCTGAGGGGAGTTCCGGAGCAAGTTTTGCCATCAAACCCGGCGAAAGTGTCACCAAAACCTGGTCAAATTGTTCAGCTTCCCCCTCGCCCACCTGCAGGTCTACTCTGCCATTCTCATTCTTGCTGATTCTCTTGACTGGTTGGGAATAGCGGATGCTCACACCGTTTTCTACTATTTGGTGGGCAAACTTGTCTGCAAAGCGCTGAAAGCCGCCCTTGAACGTTCCCAGGCGGGTGGTGCGCACGTGCAGGCGCGCCCACATCCAGGCCATGTTGACCTTATCTGACCAATTTTCGCCAAATTTACCATCGAGCATGGGTTTCCACATACTCTCAAACACTTTGTTTCCGGCAAATTTACGCATCCAGGTATCTGTGGTCACTTTTTCGAGCGGTTTCCAATTCTTGGTAAAGCGTAAGTAAAGACCCACAAGCCCAAAACGGACTTTATTGATTCCCCAACCCAGCCCAGGATACATGATTGCGGCAGGAATGGAATCAAAGGGAAAAAACTTGCCTTTATGGTACATAACGCTGATCGGTTTGGGGAACATGACCTCGTCAGACCAACCCAACTCCTCGATCAAGCCTAACAAGTGTGAGTCACTTTGAAACCAATGGTGATAAAAACGCTCGACCGACCAATCCCATTCAGGTTCTTTGAAACCAGAAGCTAAACCACCAGGTACATCGCTAGACTCAAAAATAGTGACATCATGCCCTGCTTTTCTTAAATCCAATGCTGCGCTCAACCCAGCAAACCCAGCACCGATCACGGCAATTTTTCGTTTGTTCTCTGTCATCTCATCCTCGTTTCCTCGCCCTGATCAATGGTTGGTGTCTTCGTCTTTGTATACTTCCTGGATGCTTTGCAAATCCGTCGAGAGACCAAAACCTTCTTTTACAAAGAAGAATGCCCCTACCAAAGTGACAGGGAGCCACAAAGCAACCCGCAAAAGCAGGGCAAAGCTGAGCGCGTTTTCCGGGCTAACACCAAAGAGTTCCATCATGGACTTCGTCGCCGCGTCGAAAGTTCCCAAGCCGCCCGGAGCAGCTGGAACCAGCAGTACCAGGTTGACGATACCAACCACCATCAAGAGACTCTGGAAGGTAAGCTGGAGCCCCATCGCCCTCATCACACCCCAATAGAGTCCTGTCTCAATCACCCAGATCAACACCGACTGGAACATCACTAACAGCGATTGTAGTGGCGAGCGCAATACGCGCAAACCGACTGTGAATTTTTCGATAATGCCGCCAAATGGTTCGCGAAGTTTTGTTGGGATAAGGTGGTTGATCACCCAATTGGTGAAACCGGCCATTTTTTCCGGGAGTAATACCATGCCGATAAAAACCAGCAAAATCAATCCAAAAATCAGTCCAACCCAAAAAGCGCTCTTCTCAATAATGCCAACCCACTGGCTGTTGGGTGCAAAGTTGGTCAGCTGACCAAGGTTGAGCAGAACCAATGCCAGGATAGCGATCCCATCAAAGAGGTGCTCGACAATGATGGTCGCCAGGGAAGCTGAGATGGGAACATCTTCTTTCTTTCGTAGCAGGACTGTGCGCAAAAGGTCGCCGGCACGAGCTGGGTAAATATTATTCGCCATATAACCAGCCGAAAGGATCGGGAAAAGCTTGACTAATGAAACGGATTTCATCGGCAGAAGCAAGATCTTCCAACGCCAGGTTCGGACAAAAAGTGTAATAAAGTAAGCAACGATCCCCAACGCGACGTATGCAAGATTTGCTGTTTTGAGCTGTTCCCAGACCAGGGCGAAATCAACTTTTCGGAAAGCTAACCATAAAAAAATGGCACTTATGATAAGTCCCAACCAGACATGCCATCGTTTGATCTTCATGTCCTCGATTGTACCTTAATTGTGGGGGTTATCTTCTCGTTTGTATTCTTGCCAATCTATTGACCGGATTTGTCGTCCTCAATGGCATCTTTCGGGAAATGCTCTTTCATCCTGCGCTGGAGGTCCCGGCGGGAGAGGAAAACCTTGTGTCCGCAAGTCAGGCAAACCAATCCAATATCCGCACCAAGCCGCACCACTTCCCAGTCATATCCCCCGCAGGGATGGGCTTTGCGCAGCCTGACTTTATCGCCAACCTGAACCTCTGTAAGCATACGCGCATTATAACATCGCCATGTTATAATTTGCGCCTGAATGCGGTCCTTATGCCGCACCATGGACAACTGATGACGAATTTGAACCCAGCCACTCTGATAGCCCGTGTGATCACCCTGATCATCGCGCTGACCGTACACGAATTTTCGCACGCCTTCGCCGCCACACACTTCGGCGATGACACACCCGAACGCGCCGGTCGCCTGACGCTCAACCCCTTACGACACCTTGATCCAATGGGGTCACTTATGCTCGTGTTGGTCGGTTTTGGTTGGGCAAAACCGGTTCCCATCAACCCCTATGTCATCCGCCAGAACAATAAAGCCGGCGTCGCGCTGGTTTCGCTTGCCGGACCCTTTTCCAACCTGCTTATGGCAGTCCTGGCATCCATTCCTTTAAGATTGGGTTTGTTTGCGGCTTCCTATCAACTCAATAGCATTCTACCGACACCGGGATACTTTTTATTGGAGTTTATTTACACTAACGTTGCCCTCTTCCTGTTCAATATGCTGCCTCTGGCACCACTGGACGGCGAAAAGGTACTCGAATTTCTCCTGCCCAAAAACTGGCAAGGCGCTCTTCAAGCTTTCCGGCAGTACGGTCCTTTTTTGCTGCTGGCGTTAGTTTTCCTTGGACCGCGCTTTGGGTTTGACCTCTTCGGCGTCATCATCCGCCGTCCGCTGATGGCAATTGTTAATTTCCTGATCGGCGGCTAACAGGCTCTCGTGACATACTATTGCTACATGCTCCTGTGCGCCAATGGTGGCTACTACACAGGCTGGACCACTGACCCACTTCGCAGGCTCAAACAACATAATGCAGGGCGTGGCGCACGCTACACGCGCATGAATGCTCCATCTGAACTCGTGTATGTTGAAGAAGTCGCTGATCACAGCGCTGCTCTCAAGCGGGAAGCTGAGATCAAGCACCTCAAACATCCCAAAAAGGCTGCCTTGGTTTCTGACACCAGCCACAATATCCTGCCTTCTCTACAAAGCACGATTGAAGAGGAATCTTCTTCTTAAATGAAAACGATTTTGCAAGAATGTTTGTATTAAAACCTATTCTGGATTGTGGTCACTGCGAGACTCTTTGCCATTAAGCCTCAAGGGTACTGATGACCTTCACCTGGCAAAGGGTCGTGGCAGTCTGCCTTTCATCATTTATTCCTGATAGATCAAGACCAGCTGCAAATCAGAATCATTCCAAAGCACGGTCGCTGCAGAACATTTCACTTTTTACTTCAAGTAAAATCAAAAATCATGAGTTACGACACAAATTGCGTTTACATTATGTCTTCCTTGGATAACAAAGTCATCTACACTGGTGTCACCAGCAACTTGCTTCGCAGAGTAGCAGAGCACCGTGAAGGCAAGCCAGGCACTTTCTCCGGAAGGTACAAGGTGTTCAAATGGGTCTATTTCGAATGCGGCGGGGATATTATGGCAGCGCTTAATCGCGAAAAACAAATAAAAGCTCGTTCCAGAGCTTATAAATAGAAACTCATCTGTTCGATCAACCCTGAATGTAAAGACCTTGCTGAAGATTGGTATTAGGGTTCGTCACGGATCAAAGGCAGACTGCCACGACCCCTTTATGTGACTCAAGGCTCTCGTAATTCCAACATCGGGGTCTCGCAGTAACTGTGGGTGGGGTTTATGGCAAGGAAAAAAATTGTAAGAACTGCAATATTTATATGTCCTCCAATTATCCCTCTGAGCCCGCACCCATAAGGTATACTTTAACCAACCAATCCTCAATTCAATCCTGGAGGGACGATGACAAGCTCACTTTTCTTCTCACTTTTAGGGGTTTTCCTCCCGTTTCATCTCGCGCAGGAGGCACAGCCCACAACCGAATGGCTCACGATTGTGATCGGCATCCTGCTCATCCTTGCTTTTCTTGGCTTGCTGGTCTGGCTTTTTACCACCGGTAAACTGCAGCAATGGTTCCAGGCTGGCACGCAAAGTGGCAAATGGAAGTTCCAGGACATGCAGCTTGGCAGTGAAGCGAAAAAGATTGATAAGATCAAGATCGCTCAAATCGAAGAGCTTGGGCAAAAAGCCTGGCAGTCCCGTGTCAGCGACCCTACCTATGCTCAAGCCTGGGCGGACATCGAAGCCGTCGAAACCCAAATTAACCGTATCAAAGAGCATTCCCGCACCTTACAAGATAACCTGAACCGAATCAGTGGCGAGCGTGAGAACCTCACGCTTGACTTCGACAATCAAATTGCCCAGGTAGAGCTCCAACGCAAAGATACCGAAACAAAGTTGAAACAAGCCCACTCTGCGTTATCTCAGCTTGAGTCTGACATTGATTCTCTTATCAACCAAAAAAGTAGCTTACAGCGTGAAATTAAAGCCACACGTTCCGATTTGATCAATACTGAAGGGTCGGATGAACCTGACCGTCAGGATATTATGAGCAGCCTCAATTCACGCCTGGATGGTTTAGTGTCGCAATTACTGGCAGTTAGTAACGAAGAGCCCGAGCTTGCCGGTCGTATCCCCAGTTATCAGTCCGAAGTGCTGGCATTGAATGCCCGCGTAACCGAACTCTCCGATCAGGCTCGCCGGCTTGAAGGTCAGAAGGAACAGGAATTGGAACCACTCAACCTCCAGATTGACGCCTTAGAAAAACAATTGCGCACCAAGAGCGAAGAAATCAAAGACCTGGAGCAGAAAATGGATCCAATGATCAAATCGTTGGGCTACCTGGTTGATACCGCCCGACCCGCTTCAGAGGGTTTGCAGGAACATTACACCAAGTTGGATGCTACTTATCAGAAATTAGCTAACAGTACACAAGAACGAACTGAGATCGACGCCAAACTTGAGGGCTTAGACAAAGCCGCCTCACGGAATTTCTATTTGCTGATCCTTTTAGGGCTTGTCGTCCTGATTCTGGGTATTCTCCTGATCATCGGTGTTTTGTAGTCAGCATCAAAATTATGCAATCGCTCCAAGACACCCTTGCTCAATTATCGATAAAAGAAAAATGTGAACTCGGTTCTGGCGGCGATACCTGGCACAGTAAACCGCTACCCAGACTGGATATCCCTTCGGTCTTGTTTCATGATGGACCCCACGGCTTGCGCAAACAGCCGGATCCCTCCGACGAAAGCGGGATGAGCCAGAGTGAGCCTGCTACCTGCTTCCCTACTGCCTCTATCAGCGCTTGTTCTTTTGATCCTGAGCTGCTCTGGCAGTTGGGAGCAGCCCTGGGGAAAGAAGCGCTTTTGCAGAAAATTGATGTTGTTCTAGGACCTGGCATCAACATCAAACGATCGCCCCTGTGTGGCAGAAACTTTGAATATTTTTCAGAAGACCCTCTTCTCAGCGGAGAACTGGCTGCAGCCTTTGTCCAGGGTATGCAATCCCAAGGCATTGGTGCCAGTCTGAAACACTTTGCCGCCAATAACCAGGAATTTTGGCGGATGATCGGCAATTCCCAGGTCGATGAGCGCACTCTCCGCGAAATCTATATGAAAGCTTTTGAAATTGTGGTTCGCAAAGCACAGCCATGGACGATTATGCCATCGTACAACCGCGTCAATGGTTTCTACGCCTGCCAGAATGAGTTCCTTCTTACAAAAATTGCAAGAGAGGAATGGGGTTTCGAAGGACTGTTCATCAGTGACTGGGGCGCTGTTGAAAACCGCGTGGAAGCAGTCAGAGCAGGTATGGACCTGCAGATGCCTTCCAACGGTGGCTATCACGACAAGCTGTTGCTTAAAGCTGTTGAAAACGGAGAGATTGAAGAACGTTTTGTGGACCGGGCTGTCCTGAAATTGCTTGAGTTGGTCGAAAAATGCCAGAACCCCAAAACATCCCCTACCCATGACGTCTACCTTAAAAACCATCAACTGGCTCGAAGAATCCTGATCGAATCGGCAGTATTACTAAAGAATCTGCACTCTCTGTTGCCTGTAAGTCCAAAGGCAGAGGTATTGATCGTTGGTGAATTAGCTGAGAAACCCCATTACCAAGGTTCGGGCAGCAGCCGCGTCAACCCCACTCAGCTGATAACCCTAACCCAGGCGGTGGAAGTCAGGGGTTTAGGTTGGGAATATTTGCCTGGTTATCAACTCAATGATGAAGGTAAAAATTCTCAGCTGCTTGATGAGGCTTGCCAGGCCGCCAAAGGGAAAGAGGCAGTGATTGTAGTAGCCGGACTGACCGAGGACGATGAGGCCGAAGGCTACGACCGCCAGCACCTCGAATTGCCACCCAACCAAAATGAACTTGTCAGCCAGCTGGCAAAGGTCAACCCCAATCTGATCGTGGTGTTGCAAGGCGGCGGCGTGATGGTATTGCCCTGGCTGGATGAAGTCAGCGCTGTTCTCTTTGTAGGGTTAGGTGGTCAGGCTTTTGGAGAAGGTTGTCTTGACCTGTTACTGGGTGATGCCAATCCCAGTGGTAAGTTAGCCGAAACCTGGCCGCATTCTTTGGTGGACGTGCCCTCCAGTGCCAGTTACGGGCAGCGCTACAACACGCCTTACGTTGAAAGTATTTTTGTCGGATATCGCTATTATGAAACTGCCGGCAAACCTGTTCGTTTCCCGTTTGGCTATGGGCTTTCTTACACCAGTTTTGACTTTTCTGACTTGCAGGCGTCTACGGATCTGCTTCGCCCTGATGAAGATCTTCGGCTCAAAGTTTCGCTAACCAATAGCGGCGAAAGAGTGGGTAAAGAGGTGGTGCAAGTCTACATCAGTGCCCCGGAAAGCCTCGTTTTAAGACCCCTAAAAGAATTAAAGGGATTCATGAAAGTTGAATTGCAGCCTGGCGAGACCAAAAAAGTCGAAGTCAGCTTGGCATATCAGGATTTTGCCTTCTGGAACCCACAAACACATGCCTGGGAAGTTGAAGTTGGCACATTCGAGGTTCTGGTCGGAAACAGCTCCGCAGACCTCCCTCTAAAGGTGTCAGTTCAATTGGAAGCATCAACCACGGATCAATTGCCTGATTTTCGTGAAGTAGCTCCTCAATATTATCAACTGCCTCAAGACCCAGCCAAGTTCAGCCTGGAGCAATTCGAAAAACTGCCCGGATCGGTGAAAGTCAGCGACCCCATGTGCACTCCCGGGAATTTTGACCTCAACTCGAACCTATGGGAGGCACGAAACACCTGGCAAGGTCGCCTGGTCACAAAATTTGCTCTGGATGCTGCCGATCGCTTGATTGCCAAGAAAACAAATAACACTGGTAATTCCCGCCGCATAATTGAAGCATCCTCTGCTGAGGCACCATTGCGATCATTTAATATGGGCGGCGTGCCCATGAATGTTTCCATCGGAATATGCCACATATTGAACGCACGTTATTTGAAGGGACTCTGGTATTTGCTGAGAAGCGGGCTGAAAGGGAAGTAAAACGGTTTCTTTTCCGGTCATTAGATGATATATCCAAGTAGTCTTTTCATCCATCATTGTTATGAGGGTAGTGCTATCTCAATCAACATCTCGATTTCTTGTCATCCTGAGGGAAGCGAAGAATCTTATCAATTGAACGACAGAAGAAAGATTATAAGAAAAGAAGCCGGATTCAACTACGGAATCCGGCCTCCATTTTTTCTATGATCACAGAATCAGGATGTAAATCTACACTTCCAACAAAATAGTCACCGGACCGTCATTGCACAAATCGACCATCATATGCGCGCCAAAAACACCTTGCCCGGTTTTCAACCCTAATTGGCGCAATTTGTGAGCAAACACATCCACTAATGGTTCCGCAATTTCAGGTTTGGCAGCATAGACAAACGATGGGCGGCGACCCCGGCTGGTATCAGCATAAAGCGTGAATTGTGAAACAACAATTGCTTCACCCCCCACATCCAGCACAGACAGGTTCATCTTGCCAGCGTCGTCCTCAAAGATTCTCAATTGGGCACATTTTTCTGCCAGTTCTTCCGTTTTCGCGATGGTATCCTCCGGACCAACACCCAGCAAGATCACCAAACCCTTGCCAATCGAAGCAACCACCTGGCTGTCGACGGTTACTTTTCCAAAACTGACTCGCTGCAGAACGGCTCGCATTAATACCAACTTCTGGAGCCGCGTTCAATGTAACCAGGCCAGGTGAAATTTTCGTCGAAGTCAACTTCAACAATGTCGCAATGCTCAATCCTGCCTGGATTATGGAATTGCTTGATGATATAAGCATGGCAGGCAACGATCACTTTGTCATAATGCAAATATGGGCGTAAAGCTGCGTAAGCTCTTTCTGCAACCTGATCGTAACCTTCCCATTGGAGCTTGGCCTCGGGATTGCGAACGCCTTTGAAAGCACTGATCTCTCTGACGGCAGCGATGGTGTCTGCCGTGTTCTTGTTTTCGTAGGTTGTATCGATCAGCCATTCAAAAAGATCAAAGGCGACCTCAATTTTCAAACCTGTCACGCGGGAAATAATTGCTGCTGTTTGCAGAGCACGCGGATACGGAGAACTGATGATCAATTGGCTGCCGTCCAACCGTTGGTCCAGTGCGACTCTTTCGGCTTGCTCAACTCCAAGTTTCGATAACGGTGCCAACTCTCGAGCCGGACCTTTAAATCCTCTTCCTTCCGTAAAAGAATAATCTGGTTCCCCGTGTCTGATCATAATTAAATGCATATTTTCACCTCGGTTCAAGTTTACCAGTTTTAGGGTGGATAACGCCGGACTGGCGCACAAATCTTTTTCGTCGTTATGGATGTGATCTCGACAACTGATGGCAACCGAGTCAGCCAGTGTATAATTATCTTATGACACTACCCCCGCTGCCACCAGCACGCATAAT
>DOEX01000264.1 GCA_003532515.1 Anaerolineaceae bacterium
CGCCGATCTTTCGATTTTCCCAATGTAAATTGGTTAACCTCAACTTGCGTTGAGGAACCCCCGCCCTCGTCAACCATCAGTTTTATGGTCCAGGCGCTCAATTTCCTGTAATCTTTTCAACCCAACAGGGTTTAAACAATTATACTGCAAACAAAATGCTTAGTGTTTTTATTTCAAAGCTCTGCAATCCCAGCGGGAAGCCATTCTGATTCACCAGAAGACCAATAATGATCTGTGGTTCCAACCGGCGTTCCTTGCTCAGTCCGGATTTCCGGTACTCATCCTCTTCTTGTACCTCAAAATACAAGGTGGTGACATCGTACAGAACCAGAGCTAGCCCGAATCCGCTCACATACTGAAAACAAGTCTGGCTGATCGTCTTCCGGTAATCCAGCTTTGAGGCTTTGACCAAAGAACGGTAGAGCTGATTACGATCTAAGTGGTCGACACCCAGATCGTCCAATACACGCAGGCTATCCAACTTCGACGTGGGCTCTACAATCTTGGCAAGGCACAAAGTGCCCTGAGGGTACAAAGCCTCAAAGACCTCGTCGTTCAGTTGATTAAATCCCAATATTGCATATTGTTCCTGCAGAATATCCCATAACAAAGCAGAGAAAGACCGCTTGGTCTTAATTTACAGGGGACCAGCTTGCAGCAACAACTCCAGTTGGTTGGCGAATAATTGTTTGCGTGCTACTGCAACCAAAATATCCAGTCCCTCTTTATTGTGAGCACTTCCAATGTAGATGATCTTAACTACGCGTCCTCCAACTTTGTAGGCAATTTGAACCGCAGTCGACCCACTGGAGGTTTTGACTTTCCGGATGAATGCCATGTCTCAATTCTAGCGCATCCGGGCCAGCTTTTAGTGTCCCAAAATCTGGGATTTTGGGCAAAAGTGAGCAAGTCAGGTACTAGCGCAATCAGGTGAGCCTCATTTTCACTATCCAGACGGTGTTCGTAGATGCGATCTGGCTTCTTGCGATTGAGTACAGTTTCTAACTCTCCTTCGCTATAAACTCTACGAACTTTGTTCACCGGTACGTTAGACACATCGAATGCTTCGCAGGCAGCCGGGGAGAGTGTCGGGGGGATGAAACGTGGCCAGATCGTGAGCGGATATAAAACCTGACTTGCTCACTTTTCCGGTTGTGCTCAGCGCACCTGAATCCACCCCAACGGTCAGGGCGTCCCACCTTGATTGAATTCGTCCAGACGCCGCAGGGCCTCATCATAGATCTGCTGCTCGCGTTCCGGTAACGCTTCGAACCATTCGACCTGGTCGTAGTTGAGCATCCACCAATCCCCAACCTCAGAATTACCGCTTTGATACCAATAATCCGACTTCGTCGCGATGGCACCCCCATTTTGGAGATCATAACAGGTATATGTTTCCTGCCTAACCGGGCGTTCACCCGATTCCATCATCGGCAATACCCCGGAGTACAGGGTGGTCGTTTTGAGCACAAAGGCCGGCTGATCCTCATAAGTCCCCACCCAGCCTTCAAAACTAAACTCCCTATGGGCAGCGCCATGGTCGTCTACAGGGTTTTGAATTAGGTGAATTGTCCGTAGTAACTCTAAATGTCCGAAGGAACCTGCACCCTCGTAATCGCCCGCGAAGTAGCCGATATTATTTAGATCAAGTTCAAGCTCATCTAAAATAGAAAAAGATGCGTCTCGTCCTGTAAAATAATAATCATCCATCACCTCAGTCTTCTGTGTGAAGCCAACTTGTCCATCCGGGCCAACCACGGCAGTTGGCCAAATAAACCCGGGGGCGTAGAACTCAGGGTAGTCGTAAAGTCCAAGCAGGCCATCAAACTGAACGGACTCTGGCGCACTGATGTGGACCCAGGAGACCTGTTTACCAGGTTCAACCCAACCAAAATAGAAACGGTACCAGCCGGGCTGGTCCAGTTGCGCCATAAAGCGGTCATACAGGTCCTGTAGGATGGCGATAAGCTCTTGCGAATCGGATACGGGATTGGCATCTGTATAAAGTGTCTCCCAGTCCGGCTGGGGTGTGGCTGAATCGAGGTCCTTCGCGACACCAATAGGTGCTTCGGTTGGCACAGTGAAAGGTGTACTCACGACAGAATCTGGCTCACCACTGGTTTCAGTCGGTTGGTAAACCTCCCGCTGACAAGAGCACAAGATCAGACTCATCAGTAGAAACAGGAGTAATTTGTTCTTCATGGGATACTCCCCATTCCATCCCTATTTACAGGATGAAATAAATTGATTTTCTGAAACAACTTTTCCTTCGTGGTTATGAGAAGAGGTTCAGAGTGATTTAAGAGTCCCTCCCGCCATAACATAGGCCTGGTCACAAAAACTCGCGATTTCTTCCTTGCTATGGCTGGTGATCAGGATGGTTTTCCCATGCCCCTGCAGTTCGCGGATCAGGTCATGGAACCAATCCTGGCCGTCAAAATCCAACCCGGTGGTTGGTTCATCCAACAGCAGCAGTTGTGGGTCTTCCATCAAGGCTTGAGCAATGCCCAATCTCTGGCGCATTCCGGTGGAATAGGTGCGCACGGGTCTTTTGTCGTTTGGATCAAGGTTGACCAGACGGATGACCTCCTCGATACGTTCTTTGCTGACGGTGTTGCTGATCATGGCCAACAACAATAGGTTGTTCCAACCGGTTTCCGTCAGCAGCAGTCCGGAATTATCAAAATGCACGCCGGTTGAGGGCGGGAATTCATTTTTCCCGCCTAATTGAGTCCCGAAGACCGAGACTGTTCCGGTGTCGGTCCTGATCAAACCTGAGAGAATGCGCATAAAGACCGATTTTCCGCTGCCGTTGGCGCCGCAAATCGCGACGATTTGCTTTGCCGGCAGGTCAAAGTTGATCCCGGTCAGGACCGGCTTGGCTTTGAAAGCCTTTGTGATGTTTTTCGCAGACAAAATGATGTCGTTGGTCATAGCAGGGATCCTTTATTCAAGGTCTGGCTGGCTGAAATAGTTCTGTTTACGGTAAGCCAGCCAGGTAAGCGGGAGGAGGATGGCAATCCAGATGCCCCATTGATAGATGGAGGCCCATGTCTGATTGAGGTCCCGGAAGATGAAAGGGTAGAACCGCAACACCAGGTTACGGATAATGGGCAAGTATTGCAATGCTGGCGGCGCGTTGAGAAAGATCGAAGCCAGCGGCATGCTGGCAACCAGCAATACTTCTACAATGAAGTACCCGATCAGCCGGCGCTGGGTGAGGGTATTGATCAGCAGCACAAGCAAACCAAGGCTGAAGAAGCCCAGCGTGGTCATCGCAAAAACCGTAAGGAAAGCCATCCAGGGGTTGCCCTCATTGCAAAAGAAGGACGGTAGATTGGTATGTTCGGGAGAACAGAGCACGCTCCATTGGGTGCTGAACCGCAGCCCCAACAACTGACCCGTCAGCATAATGACCGCGAAGCAAAAAAGCACATAAAACGCGGAAAGAAGGAGCAGAAACAGAACATGACTGCGCCAGCTGCGTGTGCGTGACCCCAGTCTTTTGATCGCAAGGTGGCCAAAGGCCGTCTGGGGCTGAAGGCCGCTGGCCAGAATGAGGTATAGGTTAGCGATCACCAGGCTCATGGCAAGCGGATCGCCATAGGTCCTAAAGAAAAGGTCCCAGGTGTTGGGCGGCAAGCCACCCGAGCCGTTGAAGACATGTGGAACTTGCCGCTTCATCCACCCCAGCATGACAATACTCAAAACGGCCATCACCAGGGCGATCAGGATCATGATGAAGGGTGAAACTGCGAGTTTGAACTGGGTGAAGAAATAGTTGCCGGTGGGCGTGCCCCTACCCAGGCGTTTTTCCGGTATTGGAAAGGAGCGCAAGCCCTTGGGGATCTTCTCTTCCAACCCGTTTGAGACTCTATTAAATAGGCTCTGGTGATTCCCCTTATTACGACTGTTCTCAAGCACTTGTTGGCGGCTCCCAAGAAGCAGGTAAAGCAGGAGGGTCCCCCCTAACAAAAGCGCTGGCAGGATCAATAGGTAGGGAATCTCGTTGACCGTTTCAAAAGCATGGCTTTGTGAAAAATTAGGCTTCAACAGCGGCTCCGAAGGAGCGAGAAACCAGGGTAGCAACCTGGCATTATTGGCAAAATACTGCAAGCCATTGGCAAGCAAAAAAGGAAAACTCAGGGCCACCAAGCGGTGATTGACCAGCAGGGTGACGGCCATGCCGAGGGAGGCAAAGAGGGCCCCCATGACGAAAACGGCCAGAATGACAACCAGGATGAACAGATCGGGCATCGTTGTATAGAGATCCACCAGAAATTGGCTTTCGTACGGGCGGCCAAACACCACGGTGAGCGCCGGGTGATTGATCGGGTTTTTGTTGATCAGGCTGACCAATAAGTAAAGCAAGGCCAGCGGCAGCGCCCCGGCAGCGCCTCCTGCTAAGGCGTTGGCAATGCCTTTGGAACGCAGCAGAGGTTTGTACCTTGTCCGCATTAGGGCGCGGTCAAAATACCCCAGTTTACGATCACTTGAAAGTGAATCCGCGAATGGCAGTGTCACGATCAAAGGTAACATTTGGACAAAGAAACTTTCGGTATAGATAAAATACCACTGATCCACAAAAGACATTTCTTCAGGATAATCCCGAACAGCGTATGCCCCCAGCAATAATACTAGGATGGAAATGAACAGAGAAATGATCATCCCTCTGGAGGAAAAAGCCCGTTTAATCTCTTCCGAGAAGGGTTTTGAGCAGTGTTTTGTTTTAAAGGTCATCTGTGTCCTATGTGAAAAGATTCTCTTGATGATCCTTGAAAAGGTTACCCAAAGCAATTTTCGTGGATTTGACGAGTGAAAACATCACCTGACCTATACAACCCATTATAACGGGGTCGGTACATCTGCAGGAAAGGTCCTAGGTCAAGGCTTTCCTGCAATTCAGCGGGATCAAGGGTTAAAGTAAATCGTCCGCACATGATTCCTTTATTTCAAAAATTTGTTCTCTGGCACAGCAAT
>DOEX01000231.1 GCA_003532515.1 Anaerolineaceae bacterium
TGGGATGCGCCTGCCTACTGAAGCCGAATGGGAACTGGCAGCCCGCTCGGTCTATGCCAACCTCTATCCCTGGGGGAACGAGGATCCAGACTGCACACTTGCCAACAGCCTTAATGATCTGACCGTCACATCCTGCGTGGGTGATACCACCAGGGTCGGGTCATACCCGTTGGGAAGCAGCGATTATGGCGTGATGGACATGGCTGGCAATGTTTGGGAATGGGTGGCAGATTATTACTCTGCCGATTACTATGCCGTCAGCCCTACCGAAAATCCGCAGGGTCCGGAAAGCGGCAGTGAACGCGTTGTGCGTGGCGGTGGCTGGTCGGGCAGTTGGCGCTACCTGCGGACGCCCTCCCGCGCTTACGACCTGCCGTTCTACAGCGGAGCAGATCTGGGTTTTCGCTGTGCCATGGACGTTCCTGAGAACTAAACTTAGAATTTTGTTGTAACCGAATAGACAGCCGGCCTTAAACAAGCCGGCTGATTTTTAAAGTGATGCGGACCGTTGATCGCGCAGGCGGGTAGCATACCCGTCCTTAGCAGCTCTTAAAGCAGTATTATTCATGAGGGTAGAAGAAAAAGATCAAGGGCAGACTGCCACGACCCTCTGCCAAACAGATCGTCCGATGAATGCCCGCTGCCTGATGGCAAAGGGTCTTCCAGTGACAGAAGAACAAACAGTCGATCGTACGGGCGGGTCCCAGACCCGTCCCAAATCGGTGCTACGAAAAGATTGGATCACACAGAAAATGGTGAGGCTCAGGCTCGCTGCATTAAACCAGCCGGCTGTTTTTACTCGTACGGTAAATCCAGCCTATACCCAATAAACCAAGGGGTACGATATAAGCTGCAAGTTGGAAAGTGGTCTGAAAGCTATACAAGTCTGCCAGGCGTCCTGCCACCGGCACTGCCAGGGAAGTGCCAACGAAGTTAACAGACAGAAAAATACCATTGATGAACGCCCTGTCTGCCGTAAAGGATTCCTGCACCAGTGCCATCAGAACAGGCAAAGCTGCGATTTCAAAAAAGCCAATCGACAGAAGGAGAGGTATCTGCAACCAGTTATCGATACGCAGGAAAATCATCATAGATGAAAAAAGCGCAATTGTGATGATTGCCAATATTTTTATCCGGCTGAATTTATCACTCAAATTTCCAACAACTTGAGAGCCGAACACTCCGGCGATAAAAATCAAGGTCATCCCAGCCCCCGAGACCCAGGTGGTGGCACCTCTTTCACGTAAGAATGCCGGAAAATAGGTTGAGAGCATTGCTGTCATCATTGCCCGGGTGATAACGATAAAAACAATAGGCAGCATAACTTTCAAGATCCTGCTCCAATCCTTGGGTATGCTTTTTTGTGTTCTTAGTCCCGTTGCGCTGGTATCGGCACCCTTTAAACCAAACCAGATAATCACTGAAACAATCGCCCCAATAATTGCCAGGATCGGCAACCCCGACAGTCCAATAAGATCATAGGCTGAAACTAAAACAAGTGTGCCCAATGCGTAACCCAGAGTACCGGCATTGACCCAAAAACTCATCCCTTTCCCCAACTTTTTGCCAGCATGTTTACTGTTTAATGCCGGTCCAATAGCATGTAGTGAGGCTGAGCTCAATCCGGCCAAAACCAGCATTGCCATCATGATCACAGGCGATGAGCTCAAGCCAAGCAAGGTCATAACCATGCCGGTGATAAAGGGGGTCAGGCTGATCAGGATTTTTAAGTTGCGGCGATCTGCAAGGGAACCAATAACCGGTTGTAAAAGTGAAGGTAACGAATAAAACAACGTCAACGAGCCCCCACCCAGGTTAGTGAGACTAAACTTTTCTATCAAAATTGGCAGCAGTGGTGGTAAAAAACCGGAGTACAGATCGTGCATGCCGTGAGCAAGGGCAATTGAGCCAACATAACGCGAGCTAAAATCTTTAGTCTCCGGTTCTGAGTCGGATAACAGATTGCTCTTGTCCGGCAGTGTCACATTATTTTCATGGTTTATATTCACTCGGGCAATTGTATCAAGCAATACAAAGAATGAGTCAAAATAACTCATATACTGGCGGTTGGTCGGTCTAAAGATGCAATCACCTTAGATTATCTATGGTACTATCGGCAGTTTTCTGTTCTAATAAGATGGAAAGAGGTGAACTATGTTCGACGGAAACTTTACAAATTCAAATGCATCAGGAAATAATCGTTTTAAAGGCTTCAAGGGAGGAAAAAAGCTCTTCATTGGGATGATCATCGCCCTGGCTTTATTCATCCTGCTAACAGCCACTCTCTATGAAGTTCCAGCAGGGAATATCGGTGTTGTCACTCGTTTTGGCGCGGTAAACCGGGTTGCCTACTCCGGCATCAACGTAAAGATACCCTTTGTTGAGAAAGCAGTCATGCTCAGCGTCCGCACGCAAAAGGATGAGGTCCAGGCAACCGCTATGTCTGAGAACCTGCAGGTGGTTACATCGCTAATCGCTGTCAACTATCATTTGGATGGCAGCCATGCGAAAGAGGTTTATCAAAACCTTGGTGTCAATTACGCTGACATCATTGTCGCACCAGCCATTCAGAATACATTCAAAGCTGTGACTGCCAAGTTTACGGCTGAAGAACTGATCACCAAGCGCGATGAAGTTCGTTTTCAAGCTGAGGTGGAATTGACCAAGCAGCTGGAGCCTTATTTCATCGTGGTCGAGAATTTCAACATCGTCAACTTTGATTTCTCAGAAGAGTATCAAAATGCGATTGAAACTAAACAGGTAGCGCAACAGCAGGTTGAAACTTCCAAGCAAAAGCTTGCGCAGGCGGAGATTGATGCCCAGACTGTGATCGCCCAGGCTCAAGGTCAGGCGGACGCTCAGAAAGCGCTTGCAGACACTGGCGCTTTGACGGACGAATACCTGCAATACCTTTTCCTGACGAAGTGGAATGGCATTCTGCCCCAGGTGATGACCAGCGGAAGTGATTCGATGATTGATGTATCCCGCTTTATGACCTTCCCACAGCAGGAACCGTAACACCTCGACAAGGAATGGAAAGCAAGCCAGATGATTGTATAATTAGAGCAGGTTAAATTAATCACCTATTAATAAACAAAGTTAGTATTAGTTTAGAAGGAGCAATAATGTCAAAATTTGAAAGAGAAGTGGAAATCGATGCCCCGGTCCAGAACGCCTGGCTGGTGCTCACCGATGCCGCACAGTGGCCCAAATGGTTTCCGTTTGTGCACAGCGTCTCAAACGTACGCCCGCTCGCTGAAGGCGTAGTGATCAACTGGAACAGTGGTGATAAAGATGGCACCGCCACCATCACCAAGTTTGTCCCTGAAAAAGAGCTGGAAATCCTAACCGATCTTGAAGGCGATGAAGATACACACAAATTCACCCTGCGCAGCAGTGGTGGCTTCTTTGGTCTCAAGGACGATGAGGTCAAAGTTGAATACAAGCTCGACACCATGACTGGTGGCGGTATCGTCGGTCGTTTTATTACCAGTGGCAATCCACGCGATATGCTTCGTGTCAAGAACGCTACCAACACTTTGCGCAGACTGATTGAAGCGCAATTTCCACACGCTTAGTTAACAAGGAGAATTAACAATGGGTTTATTTACATCAATTATCGTCGGTCTTTTAGCCGGTATGGCAGCTTCCTGGCTGATTAAAACCAACCACAAATGGTATATGGATATCCTGATCGGTATCGCCGGCAGCATCCTGGGTGGATGGATAACCAGTCTGGTCTTAGGCACAAACCTTGTGACCGGCTTCAACCTTACTACTCTGCTGGTTTCTGTTGGCGGCGCCGTGCTGGTTCTGTTGATCTACAACTGGTTTACGAGTCGTAAGAAATAAGCATCGCTTTATGAAAAGGTCGGCTTAACGCCGACCTTTTTTATATAAAACTGTTTTTTTTCAACACTAATGGTAAAGAAGTTAACAATTATCCAAAAAGCAAGTATATTCGCTATCCTGGCAGCAGCCCTATATGCGCTGAACATGCCTTTCGCCAAGCTATTGCTGGCAGAAGTGCCTCCCCTTACGCTATCAGCATTCCTCTACCTTGGTGCCGGATTGGGTATGCTGCTTTTGCGTCTTTTCAGCAACCGCACCAAGAAAGAAAAAATCTCCCCAATTGAACCAGAAGAGAGACCTTTCATTATTGGAATGATCTTATTGGATATTCTTGCCCCAGCCTTGCTGATGTTTGGCTTACGCAGCACTGCAGCAGCCAACGCCTCGCTGCTCAACAATTTCGAAATCGTTGGGACATCTCTGATAGCTCTGATGGTTTTTAAGGAAAGCATCTCTCCCAAGCTATGGATAGCAATCACATTGGTGACAGTCTCAAGCATTTTGCTCTCCTTGGACACCAGCGCAGCTTTCCGTTTTTCCACTGGGTCGCTCCTCGTGTTAGGAGCCAGCCTTGCATGGGGGTTAGAAAACAACTTCACACGACGCCTCTCCAACCGAAGTAGTTCTGATATTGTCATCCTCAAGGGTCTTGGGTCCGGGTTAGGTTCATTACTGCTGGCAATTGCCACCCGGGAAGCCTTCCCTCAGCTTTGGCTGATCCCTGTCACGCTAGTGCTGGGGTTCGTCGCCTATGGTTTGAGTATTAATTATTACGTCAAGGCACAAAAGGAATTGGGAGCAGCCAAGACCAGCACTTACTACGCTTTTGCACCATTCATTGGCGTTGCTTTTTCTTTATTGTTATTTCCTGGAAAGCCCAATCTGAGCTTTTGGTTAGGTTTGATTCTCATGGGTGTTGCCACCTGGTTCCTGATCAACGATTCGATCGGGGTTCAACACACACACGAACATACCCATCAACATTTGGTCACCCGTATGACAGCTCAGGGACCCAAAGAAGTCGCTGAGACCTATACCCATTCCCATTTTCATGCCCATGAAAACGAATCTGAAGAATATCACGAACATCCCCATTCCTGAATTACCATACTGACCCTTGTTATTGATTCAGGTACGGCATTATCGAGTAATACTATCGTTCCCACAACACGATTAGAAACCACAATATCCTCAAAATGGATTAAAATCACCTCATAGAATCTCGCATTCATTGGTCTTCACATTCATCAAAGAAATGGTAGGTTTCTTATGTCCGATGACATTCCCGAAGTAAACGCAAAACGCAGACGTAAAGGCTCGCAGCCAACCGGTCAGGCCTCCCGACCAGTTCGTAGGCAAACGCCTCCTCGTCCATCATCCTCTGGCAGTGGCGGTATTGGCATGACTCCTCCACCAAGTTCTGGCAGCAGTGATAATAGCTTTAGCGGAGGTTCGTCCTCTTCCGGAGGCAGCTCTTCTGGCAGTGGTGGTCTGGGCGGTCTTGGTGGTCTGGGCAGCCTTTTGGGGGGCTTAGGTTCCGGCACTTCCGGTAAGCGAGGGGGATGTGGAAGCATAGTAGGTATCA
>DOEX01000213.1 GCA_003532515.1 Anaerolineaceae bacterium
ATAGCAGTCTCATTCCGACCTAAGACCAACGGGGCAGGCAGGCCAGCCCCCTACATATGACGTGGTTTCCCCGATTTCCATCTCAAGGGTAAAATGGAGATAACTACGGCTTACTATCGAGATGATATGAAAACAAAACGACCAATCACTTTACTTGTCCTTGCCATCGCGCTGCTTCTAATGGGGGTTGCCTTCATCGCGAAACGCGCAGTTCCCGCCCAAACAACCAGCCAGGCGCAAACCCTGAGCGACTGGGCGCACGGCAGTGCTGGAACGCTAAAAGTGATGGTGAACTACCCGACCGAGTTGCTTACCAACCAGAAAAACACGATCACGCTCACGTATGAAGCCGACCCGACCCTCCAACAAAACCTGACTTACGGTTATGTTTTCGATGCCGAGTTTGACGCAAACGGAAGCGTAATCACGCCACAAAAACGCGTTTTAATGCCCCTTGAGAGTGGCCGTCACAGTTACTCCTGGGAGGTTGTTCCTTTCGCAAAATCAGAGATCAATGGAATCATTCAACTGTCACTGGGCGACAGCAACCTGAGCGGGGCTTACGCCATCTCGCCCCAGGTGACTTTTGACATTCCTTTTGAAATCAGGCAATCCAATGGGCTCAGCCCAAACGCTTCGTTTATTGTCGGTTTGGTGATGCTTGGGCTGGCACTGCTTTTCCTGCTGATTTTTATCTTGTTGAATAAGAAATTCTTGGGAGCCAATGGCTAACTAATGCGCAGACCACGACTGAAGAAACTCGAGAATTTACTTGCAAAAATCCCTGTGATCATCAAAGGCGAGATCCCAGAGGTGAAAATCCGGGCTGTAAGCAGTGATTCGCGTGATATCCAACCCGGCAATGTTTTTTTTGCCATCAAAGGCGAGAATTTCGACGGGTTCGATTACATTCCCTCCGCTATCGAGCACGGTGCAGCGCTGATCATTGGCAATCGCCCTGCGCTAAAGAACCTTAATGTACCTTACCTTGAAATCGATGATGATCCGCGTAAAGCGCTCGCCTGGCTGGCGGCTGCCACCCAAAACTTCCCTGCCCGCAAACTGCGCATGATCGGTGTGACAGGAACCGATGGCAAAACAAGCACTTCCAGCATGATCCATCACATTCTGACTCAATCGGGTGTCAAAGCCGGCATGATCTCCACGGTAAACGCCCTGATCGGCGACCAGGAAATTGACACGGGTTTCCACGTCACCACGCCTGATTCACCTGCAATCCAGGCTTACCTGGCTGAGATGGTGCGGGCAGGTATGACCCATTGTGTTTTGGAGAGCACCTCCCACGGTCTGGCACAGAGGCGCGCTATTGCCAGCGAATTTGACATCGCGGTGGTCACCAATGTCACGCACGAACACCTCGACTACCACGGCGATTGGCAGCATTATCTGCAAGCCAAAGGGCTCTTGTTCGAGAGTTTGTGGTCTACTTCCCGAAAAAAGACCGGCAACCCGCGCCTGGCGATTCTGAACAAGGACGACAGGTCCTACAGTTACCTTGAGCGGGTCTCGCCCCCTGGACATCTGAGTTATTCCCGTCTGAACCAGGCAGACCTTTGGGCAGAAAACATCACGAACAGTCCAACGGAACTGAGTTTCGATTGCCATATTGATGACTCGGTCTATCAGGTGAAAAGCCCGATGATCGGGATTTACAACGTCTCCAACTGCCTGGCTGCCCTGGCTGCCTGCGTGAAGGGATTGGGCATCCCGGCTAAGGCGGCTATCGCTGCATTGGCTACACAAAAAAGCGTGCCGGGACGAATGGAACGCATTGACCTGGGGCAGAAATTCACCGCGATTGTCGATTTTGCACATACGCCCAACGCCCTGGCAGTGGCACTTGAGACTGCCCGCGGGCTCACGCAAGGCAAGGTGATCGCTGTGTTTGGCTCGGCAGGTCTGCGCGACCGCGAAAAGCGCAAGATGATGCCGGTTGAAGCGATCAAGGGTGCTGATATGAGCATCCTGACGGCTGAAGATCCGCGTACTGAATCTTTGGATGCAATTCTTCAGGATATGGCTGAGGCAGCCATTTCCGCTGGCGGGGTCGAAGGAAAGAATTTTCTGCGGGTGGCAGACCGGGGCGACGCCATTCGGAAGGCGATCTCGCTCGCACAACCTGGAGACCTGGTGATCTCGCTTGGAAAAGGGCATGAGCAGTCAATGTGCTTTATTAGCACGGAATACGATTGGGACGATCGCACTGCCATGCGTGCCGCCCTGGCAGAATACCTCGGGGTGCCTGGTCCGGCGATGCCCTGGCTGCCGACCAGTACAGACTAATTTTTAGGTGTATGTCCTGGAGGTTGGCAAATTACCGACTGATTTGCTGTAAATTCATGCCGCAATTTTGATTTTTTTGCCAAGAATGTGTGTGATCATAAAAGGGGGAATGAGGTAAATAAAATCCAGAATATATTAGGTTGTATAACCTTTGATCAAATTGCCCTCTATCTTTACAACTTCTAAATTATTGGAATATATACTAAGCCCTATAAAAAATATATTCTGTCTTTTACAAGAAAATAATGATGGATCATACTATGGAAAAAACAAACTCAAAGAAAAAAATTGTCTGGTGGATTGCTGGATTTTTACTGGTAGCAGCCATTGCTGCATTTTTCATTTTGAAAGAAACTGCTAACACCGCTGAGCAGACTGATCAATCTGAAATTCAGACTGCAAGAGTACGCACCGGGGAGATGATCGTCAGCACTTCTGGCAACGGTGTTGTTGTGTCTTCCAACCAGGCTGCGTTAGGATTTCGGTCAGGAGGAGTTGTTACTGCCGTTAATGTGAGTGCCGGTCAAGAGGTAAAAGAAGGCGATTTACTGGG
>DOEX01000068.1:0-248 GCA_003532515.1 Anaerolineaceae bacterium
GGCTGCCATCCGGAGCAAGCGTGGGTTGTTCGAGCAGGCTGAAATCATCGGTGTTGATGGTTTTGGAAGTTTTGGTTTCCAAATCGAGCTGATTGAGACTGACTGTGCCTTGCTTGTTGAGCAAATAGTAAATCGAACTGCCATCCTTTGCCCAGTTGAGCACGCGCTTCCCCTGCCCCCAGGCTGGCATCATCAGGTTTTGATTTTCAAGCAAGGTATGGCGGGTGTCGTTCTCCAGGTCCAGCGCA
>DOEX01000068.1:253-13286 GCA_003532515.1 Anaerolineaceae bacterium
AAGGTTGCGGCTCTTTCGTCACCGGAAACTTGTTTTACCGCTTTCAGACTGCTTCCATCTTCAACCAATTCGCCCAGCATCAAGCGGCTGCCGTCCCAGGGCATGTTGGGGTGATCCCACTCCACCCAGGCTAAAAGTTTGCCGTCAGGGCTGATGCTTGGGTGCATGTAAAAATCGGCACCCTGCTCCAGGATGAGCGGCCATTTTGAACCGTCGGATGGGACGCAAGCCAACACGTCCCGACCTTCGTAAGTGTGCACAAAGACGATGAAACTACCATCCGGGCTCAAAACCGGTGCTGCGCAGCCGCCAAATTCGGGTGTGAGCGCTTTGGGCAGACCCGCACCGTAAGGTTTGGAATAAAGTCTGCCGTTGCGGTCGCTGAAGATCGCGCCGTCATTGCCGGCAAAGAAATCGCCTCCGCCGTAACCGACTGCACCCGAGGGGTTAAACTCGCCGCTCAGGTTCCAGGCAGCTTCCCCTTCACGCCAGGCAAACAGACTGGTTTTGCCGTCCAGCGATTGTGACCAGACCAACGTTTTCCCGTCCGGGGAGAACTGCACATCGTTCAGACGGATGCCACCGGCGATCAGGCTCGCGGAGATTGGGCTGGGCCATAGCCCGTAGGGGAGTTTTTGTTTGCTCATAAGCCACCTCGGATTGAAGATATTGTGCTTATTATACCGTCAGCTCGTTGGGAGCAGACCTGCCGATTCCAACTCCCAGCAGTATTTGTTTCAGACCGGGTTGCGGAGAGACCAAGGCCCCTCCGTACGGCTGGGGCTTGCTCCAGCCTGAAGGTCGCATCAGAGTTACTTAAATCGGTTCGCGTCAACTTTGTAGATATTCATCCTGATAACCAACATTACAGAAGGAACAAGTCCCCTCCGAAGGGCAGAATCGAGTCAGAAATTGGCCTCGACCAAACTCAAAATTTCATTTGACGCGCCCCGAAGTGCGTGCTAAAATAGCATTCCCTTCACACGGGCGCGTAGCTCAATGGTAGAGCAGCGGCCTTTTAAGCCGTTTGTTGAGAGTTCGATCCTCTCCGCGCTCACTTTTTGTTTAATTCTGCTTTGATCCCAACAAAAGATCTGTCAAATCGCTTCGCTCCCAGCATCATGAGCATAGTCGCACGAAGGGGGTTTACCTCCCTCCGCCAACATTTCCCTTAGCCAACACAGCGGCTGGAGTCAAGCCCCAGCCGTACGGAGGAGGTTTACCTCCCTCCGCCAACAGACAATCACAAATAAAATAGAATAATCGTGCCTAAAATCAAAAATGGCGTGAGTGCTTGCGCATTGCTAAAACTCTGATAGCGCTTTGTGATGATCAAACCAATCAGCCAAACCAGTGAGTAAGCGCCAAAAATTAGAATGCCAACCAGGATTGCTGCTGCAATTGCAGACCAGCCAGCCAACAGCCCCAGGATGATGCCGAATACGACATCCCCAAAACCAAATGGCACTTCATTGATGGTTTTGTGCCTCAATTTGCCAACGACTTTCCCAAACACCACTCCCAAAATGTAAAACCACAGCATGATGACCATTCCGCCCAGCGCGCCGCTTAATGCTCCCAAAAAACCATGGAAGGAAATGCCATAGATCAGCATAAGAATGAAACCAAACAGGCTGGTTTCAATCAGCACCAAACGGTGTTCAAGGTCAATGACCACGATCATGCCCAAATAGATCAAAAGCGGTAACGTTGCCCAGAAGTTCAGCCCGTGAAACGGAAAGAACCTTAGCAAAACAGATAGAATCATGCTGCTGATGAGGACAACGAAATGTCTTATCGTTCGTCTCTGGTGGCAATGTGGGCATCGCAGGGAAAACAAATATTCTTTGATGCTGTAAGGCTGCTTACATTCCGGGCAAACCGGCTGGCTGAACCGCCGTGTGGCTGGCAAAACATCCGCCAGGTAATTAATCAGGATCCCTATGATGAACCCCAGGAAAATGCTGATGACTACCGTTAATATACCAGGATTGTCAGCGGATTCCAGGTAATTTGGAATTCGGAAAATTGTTGCAGCAGTTATTCCAAGGCAGAGATTCATTGATTATCCAGACTCTTTCATCATTCATTATTCTTCAACAGTATATCATTTGCTTTTACAATTTCGGGAATAAACATCATTGTTCGTTGATCAAGTTTATGAATTTTTTGTATATTGAACTTGTGAATTATTTGTATAATAAACTTGACACTTTGATGAACAAAGCTATAATGTATTAATCACTAACTTATTCCGAATTGAATAAGTACTTAGACAAGGAAAGGATGAACTATTATGTTATATCAAGCAAAATTTTGGTTGAATCATTTTCTTGGCAAATTTAGCCAGGAAGAAGGTCAGGGTCTGGTTGAGTACGCCTTGATCATCGTATTAATTGCTATTGTCGTCATCGTCGCCTTAGGGCCTCTGGGAGATGAAATTGCAGATGTCTTCGAGAATATCACAACCGAACTGGGTGCAACAGGGGAGAATTAATAAAACTACTATTAGTAGATAATTTACAGTTCTTATAAAGTCTCTGGAAACAGGGACTTTATAAGAGAGTTGGATCATTATCCTTTTTCAACAAGTTAAAAAACTTGTTTAATTTGGGATTGAATGAAAAAAGTCGATAATTTACTTATTTATTAAGGCGTGCTACCAGTTTACAGCAACTTTGGAACATTAACCTGCCTTTTTCGGGATAGACTTTATCTATGCGGAGTAACAAAACCAAGTGCTTGTCAGCAGCAGCAAAGTTACTAGTCGCTGCAACTTTATTGATCGCCTCTCTTGGATTGAATCTTCCTCCATCGCAACCACAGGATGTCTTTGCCCTGGCCGGATCTACCTGCCTCAACCGCGCCAATATTGCTCCGGAGGATTTCCAATGGGTCTATGTTCCCGAGTCAGCCGATGAATTCTTCACCGACGAACCATATTACTACCTGGCAGGACAGTTGATTGTCAATAAGGTGGTGGATGCCAGCTATTGTCCCTCAGGCGGCTTGATGCTCAATGATTATGCCAATGCCTGTGGTATGGCAGCCGCCATGGATACAGTCATTACTGTGCAAAATCTGGTCAATGAACCCATTCTTCAAGCTTTCAAAGACGTGGGCACCCCTCCAGTCTTACTCAAGCAGCTCATCCGCTACGAGAGTCAGTTCTGGCCAGCAAATGCCGATGAAATTCATTATGGCTACGGTCATATGACCAATATCGGGATGCGCAATGCCCTTGAATGGAACCCTGATCTTGAAGGAAAGGTTTGTCCTGCAGGTTCTGCCTGTGCATCCAGCACCAAGATTGCAGGTGATGTTCTCAATTCCCTGGTAGCAACCTGCCCGACCTGTCAATACGGGGTCGATATTAATACTGCTTACCGCAGTGTCGATGTTTTAGCAGAATCGCTGTTGGGCTATTGCTACCAGACTGCTCTTATAGTCTTTAACGCTACTGGGTGGCATTCCAGCCTGGTGGTTGACTATGCCACCATCTGGAAGTTGACCCTCATGAATTACAACGCAGGTCCAAACTGTACTTACAATACCATCGCAAATGCTTTTAGATTCACGCAAGGTCCCATACGCTGGTCGGATGTGTCTGCCTATGTAACAGGAGAAGCTTGTATTCGCGGCTTGGCTTATGCCAATCAAATTACCACCAAAGCGTATAATTTTTCACCACTTGATTAGAGAAATACCAATTAATCAAGGTCGTGTTCTGGGTGATCGTGAGGAATTTATCAATAGTTAAGATATAATCAAAAAAATATATATTTGTCACCAGAAAGCATAAAAGTTCAGTCATTCAATTGACAAAGGCTTTCCTCAGCAGGTGATTTTGGTATCCTTGGATGGCTTATCGATCTGTTTTGTAAAAATAGTCAAGATCATCTTTGAACAGCCAAGATCATACCAAAGGAGGAGAGCGACTAAAGGTACGGGATGAGAATTAAACCAATAAATCATCTGCAAAAACAAAATTGCATCTCTGCCCAGGCGTTGGTCGAATTTGCCTTAATACTGCCACTCATGCTGATCCTTGTATTGGGGTCCATGGACTTGGGACGGTTGTTTTACAACAAAATCATCCTGACAAACGCTGCCAGAGAAGGCGCAAATTACCTCTCGCGCAATCCCGAGGTTTTAGATTGCACTTCTGGTGTCTGCCACTTCAACAACACCTGGGATGCAATTCAAACCGAAGGACAGAGCTCAGGTGTCACTATCACGATCGACGAGGTGGATTGGGATAACACAAACTGCTGTACTGTCGGAGAATCTGTAGCTATTTCCATTGATAAGGATGTGGATTTAATTTTTGACGGATTTTTAGATATGGTGGGTATCGTCGATGGTCCGATAACAATTAGCGCATCAGTCAAGATGGTGGTGCATCCATGAAAAAACAGCATTTCAAAGCCCAATCATTGGTAGAGTTTGCTTTGATCCTTCCTATTGCTTTATTTCTCATTTTAGGGTTTGTGGATATAGGTAGGGCAATATTCAATTACGCTACAATTTCCAATATGGTACGCGAAGGTGCACGTTGTGCCATCAGTGATGTGAACGCTGCCACCTCCCCCGACAAAGATCTTCCTTACCAGAAAACTATTGCTCACATTAATGATTTTGCTTTTTCAATTCCTAAAGTCAGCAAGATCCCGTCTGATGTAACCTGTTTTACGATAGATACTTCTGGTCAAGACTCCATCTGCACATTTACTGGTGATGATATTACAGTTGAATTAACCAGAATATGGAATGGCAATTTTTATGAGAACATACAGGTGGAAACAACGTTTGCATTTAAACCCGTGACGCCTTTCATCGCGGACTTGCTCGGCAATGCAACCAGCATTGACCTGGTGGCGCAGTCCACAATGCGTTTGTCAGGTGCTGCAAGATGAGTAGAAAGTCTTAGTAAAGGAGACTGAAATGAAAACAAAAAATGGTCACAAATTAGAACATGGTCAGATTATCCCGCTCATGGCACTTGGCGTATTTGTTTTAGCGGCCATGGCAGTTTTGGTTCTGGATGTCGGCGCGTTGCTGGTTAACCGCCGGTCTGCTCAAAACGCGGCTGATGCAGGTGCCCTGGCAGGGGCACGGATTCTATGCAGCAACGATAGTGACACACTGCCCTCGCAAGCCATTGAGAATGAGGTTATAAAATACACGGAAGTGGAAAACCCTGCCACCTTGATTTCATGGTATTTTACTGACGAAAGTGTCGGAGATACCGCTGGATTGACTAAGGGAGAAATTATCGTCGTGGCTGAGGTCGAACACGAGTCGTTTTTCGCAAAAATCTTCGGCGAAGATACCTTGACCGCCTCTGCCACCGCAGGTGCTGGCTGCTTCTCATATCAGGCGAGTGTTGTCTTGCCAATTGCATGGTCTTGCCGCCCACCGGTTGGAGGTTCTGCATCCGATGTTTGTGATATTGCAAAGATTGATTACGCTGTTGTTGAGGATATTGCCGAGCCTATCTTAGGGCAATTCCCGCTTCCCTCGGGTCAAGAACCAACAGAAAACCAAGCCAACGCAATTAGCGCTGCCTTATTTAATTATGTTGATGGCGAAATTCCATACAACGAGAAAATTTACATCATTATGAATTCAGAAAAGGTATGCGGTAATCCTGCATTAGACCCAGATACAGTCAACTGTGATTTTTCTCAAGACGGTCGAGATCAACTTCGAGTTGGGGGTAATCGTGGATGGTTAAACCTTGATGGTGGATCGGGAGGTACAGATGAGGCGCGAGATTGGATTAGGGATGGTCTCTCAGTAGGTCTTCAACCACACACCTGGTTCGATGGCATTGTAGGAAAAGTTGCGGCACTATATTCTGACCTTTCTTACCGCCTTGATGAGATTGTCTGGATCCCAGTATTTAACAATTTTTGCACGGAATACCCTACTGAGGAATGTATGGCAAAAGCGCATGTAGAAACTCCCCCAGGTGTTCCGCTTGAACCCGGTCAGGAAGATATTGTGGTAGAAGGTTCACCAGGGCAGATGTATTATCATGTTGTAGCTTTCGCGCCATTTATGCCGACCTGCGTTAAAGGACCTGGTGATAAACCGGATAAGTGTCCCGGGTTTGCTCTAGCACAATTTTACAACCCTGAAAAAAATGCTATTCCAAATAATACCCTTGCCTTTGAAGGATATTTTGTAGACCCTGAGACACTCGGAGAAGGTGTAAGCTTTGGAGCGGATCTTGGAGTTTATACAGTATCATTGACCAGATAATTATTATTAGAGTATCCGGAGGTTTTCTTTGTCTAATAAAGTCAAAGTTTTTTTCGTTGTGATTGTCGGGATCATCCTGGTGGCCATTGGTGTCTTTGCCAGTTACATGCTTGTGCAGCGTTTTCAAACCGATCAGCAGTCAGTTTTTACTCAGGAAGAAATGATCAAGACAGATATTGTTGTTGTCACACGCGACCTTTTTCTGGGTCACACGCTCACCGAGAGCGACCTGAAGCTTTCCTCAATACCGGTTGAAAATGCCCCTCGCAACGCGCTTACCGATCCTGCGGCAGCAGTGGGGAAGATCATCAAAACCGACCTCATCCAGGGTGAGATGCTTTTGGAGCATAACCTTGCCGACCCCACAAAAAACAACCAGGATCTCAGCTTTATCCTCGGAGAAGGGCATGTCATGCTGGCTTTTCCGGCTGATGATCTTATGAGTCGTGAAAGTATGATTCAGCGCGGTGACATCGTCGATATCTTCGCCACCTTCACGCAAGAGGTTAAGACCATTGGCGAGACCTCGACTGAACCAACAGAACCAGAAACGAGAACTTTTACAGTTGACACCATGCAGAAAGTTAGTGTCACTGCCATGGTCCTGGAAGTCATCGAGGAGGAGGGTACCGAATCCGAAACCAAACTTCTGCCCGGTCAAACCGCTACAGAAACGATTGTTGGACCCAAGGCAAGAATTCGGGCATATCTTCTTGCGCTTGATCCTCAGGATGCGCTGGTTTTAAAACATTTGAAGGATACCAATGCCATCTTCGATATTGTACTGAGAGCACCAACCTCCACAGTCCAGTTCGACCTGACTCCTATCACCGAGGAATACATTATCGAATTCTACGGTCTTGAAATCTTACCTTGATAAAGAGAAAAACACACTAATATGCAACCAACCAACCCATACACTGTGCTTCTGCTGGTTTCAAACAATCTCTCTTTGATTGAAGCCACACGCACCAGCCTCACATCCTACGGCCCTCATTCCCTGAATGTAAAAAAGGGCAGTAGTGAAAATCTTTCCCAGAACATTGCTGACACTCAGCCACAATTGATCCTTTTGGACTTAGACTTTGACGCTGAACCGATCAAGTTGATTCAAGGGATGATAAATAGTTATCCTCACATCGCAATCGTACCGGTTCTTACTGAAGCGCACATGGTGGATGCCGACCAGGTTTTACTCACTGGTGCGCGCACCTTTGTCAAGTACCCCTATCAGCAAGATGCGCTCACCCTTACGGTTAGCCGTGCCATTACACTCCTGCAATCAGAACAAGCCTCTTTAGCTCCTTTGCAGGTAGTAGAAACGCCGACCAAACCCGGAAATATCTTCACAGTCTTTAGTCCCAAGGGAGGCGCTGGCACCACGACAGTTGCAGTAAATCTTGCCATCAGTTTGCACAAGCAGATAAAAGAAGATGTCTTGCTGATAGACGGCAAACTTTTATTTGGTCATGTCTCCCTCTATTTGAATATACGCACCGGCAATTCAATAACAGATCTCATTTCTCATATTGATATGATAGATAAACGTCTGATCAACCAGGTGGTTGTTCGACATGGCTCTGGAATCAAGGTTTTACCTAGTCCCTTATCAATTCATGATGGCCAGGGCATCCGTCCGGATGATTTGTTTAAAATCCTGCAAGCTCTACAGCAGGAATTTCCCCATATCATCATCGATGCTGGCAGTCATTTGAATGACAACAGTGTTACCTACATGGATGCCTCAAACAAAATTCTGCTTGTTGCCAACCCCAATATTGCTTCTTTGCGTGATGCCCGGCAGTTCATGGAGGTGACCGCCACCCTTTCTTATCCCAGGGAGAAAACCTTGCTGCTCCTCTATCAAGCCGGTAGAAAGTCAGATGTCAAAAAAGAAGATATTGAAAATATTCTCAAAATGAAGGTCTTCGGCATTATTCCTGCTGATGAAAACCAGGCGCTGTCAAGCCTGAACGAAGGCATTCCTTTAGTGATCAAGAAGCCAATGCACCCAATCAGTCGTGCTTTTACAAGTGTCGCAAAAAATCTGGTCCAGGTTTTTCAGAGTTCTGATTCACAAGAGGATGACAAACCTGCCAATGGTAAGAACAAACGTGACAAGTAAATACACTTTTTCTGTTAAGGGTGGAATTAAGGAGTCGTGAGATGGGACAAAGCAACTTAACGCTGGTTCTGCTGGCAGTCCTTTTAATAAGCGCATGGGGGCTGTACATGATTGGCAAATGGATTTACAGTCACAGTGCCTTGTCTAAAGGAACGGACCGCATTACTCGCTTTGTCACACCGACCGCAACGCACCGACAGGCAGAAACTGATCAAAAAGCAGATGGTTTCATAAACCGCCTGGTAATCAGTTCGAGAGAATGGATTAACAACTCTCTGAGCAGCATTTCTTCAGAAAAACTGCGCCAGAAACTCTCCAGTGCTTACTGGCCAATCACTGACATTGAATTTATCTTGTTGAGAATTGTGGCAGTAATTTTTGGATTATTCTTTGGTTGGCTCATCTTCAGCAATTTGCTGGGAGGCATCTTCCTGGCAACGATCATGCTGATGGTACCACCGATGATGGTGGACCGCGCCATCGTCAGTCGTCAGCGAAAATTTTCCAACCAGCTACTGGATGTCTTGGTTTTGATCAAAGGTGCAGTTCAGGCTGGCTATGGTTTGATGCAGGCACTTGACCTGGCTGTGAAGGAGATTCCAGCTCCTGCTTCTGAAGAGTTTGCCCGGGTCATCCGAGAGGTTCGCTTTGGTATTTCACTGGAAGGCGCACTTGATAATTTATCCAACCGGATGGAGAACGACGATCTGCAGATTGTGGTAACTGCCATTATCATCAATACACAAGTAGGCGGCAATCTCTCCAATGTGCTTGAATCTAGCATTGACACGATCCGCAATCGTATGCAGCTTTTAGGGGAAATCCGCTCACTGACTTCTTATTCCCGCTTTGTCGGTAACATGCTTTCCCTTCTGCCCTTGATTACAGGCGTTGCCTTGTTTTTTATCTCCAGAGATTATTTTGAACCAGTCAAAACATCTCTGATTTCGCAGATTTTATTAGGGATGGCATTCTTAATGGTGTTGATCGGCAACTTTTGGTTGCGTCGGATAGTCAAGGTCAAGGTATAGGGCATGGGTGTTTGCATATGATTAAATTACTAGCTAATTCCAATGTGTATCTCATACTGGGTGCTGTAATAATTTCATTTCTGGGTTTAGGGCTTCTCTTATTCACCATTTTCTCTTTGAAAAAGCGTCGCGGCAACATGTCTGCCCGGCTTGATCAGATCGAGGCACCAATCCCGCAGGTAGTTAACAATCCTGTTGATGGTCAGATTATTGGACGTGAGATTAGTGGATCTTTATTGAACCGCACAATTGACAATTGGGGTAACCAGATTCTTGGCTATTTTGGCAAGTTCACACCCGCAAAAAGTATTGCGGATTTGGAACATAAACTGAGGATTGCTGGTAATCCCAATAATTTGCAGGCACGTCAATTTTATGCGTTTCGCTTTTTGTTGTTGCTTGCAGGTATCTTTCTCGCTTTTTTTCTGAATCGTGATCTAAGCAATTTCAACACAACAACACTCTTATATGGTGTACTGATCGTCTATATCTTTTATGCACTGCCTGTTATTTGGCTGAGGGGGCGTATGCGAACCAGGCAGGAGGGGATTCAGACAGGTCTTCCGGATGCTTTGGATATGCTTGCCGTTTGTGCCAGTGCCGGGTTGGGGTTTGACCAATCCTTGCAAAAGATCAGCGATTATTGGGATACAGATCTCGGCAAAGAATTTAGAACCGCGACAACCGAAATGGAGCTCGGTTCATCCCGGGCAGAAGCCTTGAAAAATATGAGCAATCGCCTGGATGTGAATGACCTTACTCAGTTCATTGCCATCATCACCCAGGCTGAAAAGATTGGTATGAGTTATGCGGATGTGCTTCAGAGCCAGGCTGTGCAGATGCGCATTCTGCGCCAACACCGTGTTCGGGAACAGGTCAACAAACTACCCGCGAAGATGATCATACCTTTAGCACTACTCATTTTCCCTGCCATTCTTGTAGTAATTATGGCGCCATTAATTCCTACCTTTCTGGGTATATTTAAATAATCCCATTTTTAGAAAGCAAGTTTATGTCGAATTCAAAAAAATCGAGCCTCAATCCAATTGAAAAATCCGAAATCAGTGATGATCAGGAATTGAATCATCCAAATAACAATTTCGATCTCCCAAGTGATCCTGATTACCTCAGATTATTAGAGCATTACCAAAATGCTGAGTTTTCTGAGTGCATCGCGCTTCTGGAAATCCTCGAATTGAGATATCCTGAAAACCCCGAACTTCAAACGATAAGCGATGATCTCACTATGAGAAAGTCTTTTGATAATATGACCTCGGCGATCAGGAAAGGTGAGGTTCGTGCCACATCCAAGGTGACAGTAAATCTGATTTTGTTCACTCTCTTTGGAATTATCTCGATTGTTGCTATCATTTTTGCCTCGTCTATGGTTCTTTTTAAGAATGTGTCCGAAGATACTGCTCAAGATGTTTCTATACGGGTTTCTTCGCTTAATTTGCAAGCGGATCAACTTCTGTTGGGTGGACAACCGGGACCAGCTTTAGAAATTGTTGAAAAGATTAAAGCGATCGATCCTGACTATGAAAATCTTCCGGAGTTGATTGAGCGCACCGACGCCCTGTTGGAATTTGAAGGAAGATACCAGGAGGCATTGAGTTTGATCAACCAGGGGAAACAGAATGAAGCCCTAATTTTGCTTAAGCAGCTTGATTCAGAAAAACCCGGTATGTGGGACATATCTCAACGCATAGCTTCCATCGAGAAAGAAAACCAAATTGCTGATTACAAAAAAACAGGCAACTCTGCCTATAAGAAGGAAGAATGGGACAAGGTCATCGTATCTTACGAAAATGCTTTGTCGCTGGACCCGTCTTTGAATGATCCGCTCATTTTGGAGCAGTTGTTGTATGCTTACCTTAACCAAATTATCACTATGCTTGAAAGTGATAGCACTGCAATTGATGATATTGATGTTGCGGAGCAATATTATCGTAAAGCAATTGCCCTTATCCCCCAGAACAAGGGACTTGTCAACCAGCGGAGCAACTTGCAAGAGGTTAGTAGCAATCTTCTTGAATTAAAATATACACAAATCGCCAAAGCAAATCTGGAGGATAAGGGTCAGACCGTTTCTTCCATTTCCAAGGCCATTTCTTACTTGGGAAAGGCGTTGAACCTTAACCCCAAAAACGCAGCTTTACAGGCAGATTTAACAAACGCTAAGGTTTACAAAATTGCCTTTCAATATTTTGTTGATATGGACTGGGCTCAGGCAATCACCAAATTTGAAATTGTTGTTACTTCAGACAAGAATTTTGCAGGCGGTAATGCAAGCGCTTTGCTTTACGAAGCATACTATGCGCTTGGTAAACAGTACTATAATGCCGGCATCTACATTGATGCCCGCACCTATTTGGAACAGGCGGAGATTCTTGCTTGGTACGATGGCAATAACTTGTTGAAGCTGTTCCAGGTACAGATCCTTTTGGGTGACTCAATTGGAAAGCTGGATGATTTTACAAATGCTGTTTCATACTACCAATATGCGCTCAATGCCATTAAAATCGAGAATAAATTTGGATCCAATCCAGCTCTTTTTTATAAATATTCAGAAGCCAACGCGTTTGCTACAAATAGAGACTATCGGGCTTCTTTTGCCTCCTTCCAAGAATTATTAGAGGAATTTGAGTTAGTTGATACTATCTCTGAAGTTGAAATTGGCACTGGAGTTTGCCTGGCTCTGTTCGCCAGTGACAATTTATCTACCCTGGATGCCGTCGTGACAGCCAATGATCTTCCAAAAAATACGGTCATATCATCTGGAAGAACATTAATCGTTCCTTCTATCCAGAATTAGCCTTCTTAAGGTATACTACTTGGAAAATTGGAGCTAACTTATTATGTTCACAAATCGGCCTGCGCTGAAAAAAGACACCACTTCAACCACGCAATTCAATCTGATAAAATTTACTGATTTCGAGAAGGATTTCTATAACATCCGCGATGAAGTTCAACGGCTATTACTAAACAATAATAATCAAAATAGTCCTTCAGATCCACAGAAGTTAAGATCCACCATCGAAGCATTATTTAACCAGGTTCTGGTGAATGAGAATCTACTCTTCAACCTCACAACCAGGAATCAGATCCTTGAATGGGTCTTAGCAGATATCACCGGATATGGTCCCATCGAACCACTTTTAAGTGATCCGGATATCACTGAGATTATGGTAAATGGATTCGATAAAGTCTATGTTGAACGCTTTGGCTTGATTGAACAAACCAACGTCAGGTTTGAGAATGACGCTCATCTATTGCGCGTAATTGACCGTATTGTCTCTCCTATTGGTCGTCGGGTGGACGAAACCTCCCCTATGGTAGATGCCCGATTGCCAAGTGGTTACCGTGTCAATGCCATTATTTCGCCACTTTCTCTCNNGATTGCCAAGTGGTTACCGTGTCAACGCAACCATCCCGCCACTATCTCTCATTGGTCCGGTGCTTACTATCCGAAAATTTGCCACGAAACCTTTCACCATCCAGGATATGATTTCAAATGGCACGGTTACATTTGGTCTTGCAAGCTTCCTTAAGTGCTGTGTTGAAGGCCGGGTAAATATTGTTGTATCAGGCGGTACAGGTACTGGCAAGT